>CBFGYW010000164.1:0-4772 GCA_965653085.1 uncultured Salinimicrobium sp. | reverse complement strand
GATGGTTTTCATCGGCGGGGCGGGATGAATATTTGAGGCCGAACAGCACCAGCACGTTATTGTTCTCGGGAACAGGACAGTAAAGGAAGGCCATGATATTGCCCATAACCTTAAGAATCGGCTTCTGAAGCAGATACCAGAAATAGCTGATATTCTTATCCATATCGAACCCGACGGGATAGAGCATTCGAAACTCCCGCACTAGCGTAGCCCTGACTTACTTTCTGAATCTACTCAGGTAACACAATCACAAATTAATCTTAATGCAGCTTTGTGAAATTCCCGTTGAGCTTAGTTTTAAGTATCTTTAAAAAAATTATTTAAAATAAGAAATGGACGTTAAGTTAGCCGTTCTCATTGATGGGGACAATATACCGTCAGCCTATGTAAAGGAGATGATGGAGGAAATAGCAAAGTATGGAAATCCTACAATAAAACGCATTTATGGAGACTGGACCAAGCCCCAGCTCTCGAAATGGAAGAATGTCCTGCTTGAAAACGCAGTCACCCCGGTGCAGCAGTACGGATATACCCAGGGAAAAAACGCCACCGACTCAGCAATGATCATAGACGCCATGGATATTCTTTATTCTGAAAAGGTGGATGGCTTCTGTCTCGTTTCCAGCGACAGTGACTTCACCCGACTGGCAACCCGCTTAAGAGAAGCAGGAATGAATGTTATTGGAATCGGTGAAAAGAAGACCCCCGACCCGTTTATTGTCGCCTGTGACAGGTTTATTTACATTGAGATCCTCAAGAACCAGTCAAATAAGGAACCTGCCACCAGCAAGGAAAAGGAACTTCCCAAAAATGAATATGACAAGATCACTACCAAGGTCATCAAATTAATTGCTTCCACCATTTCAGATGTCGCAGATGAGGATGGCTGGGCATTCCTCGGGGATGTGGGAAGCCTGCTTCAAAAGAAACAGCCAAACTTCGATTCCAGGAACTATGGATTTCAAAAACTCACCCCAATGATCAACTCCATTGATCGGTTTGAGATAGAATCGAGGGAAAACCACCGAGGCAAGTACAAGCTCATCTATGTAAGGAATAGAGACTAATTTTGAAAAAGGAGAGCCGTGAGAACAATTAAAAGAATATACAAAGCAGAATACAGGCCTATTGCCAACCTAATTACCTATTCCCCTATGCCTTCGCGGAATCTGGAGATGGTAGACCCCTTTATCTTCCTGAATCACCACGGACCTCAGAACTATGGACCCGACAACAGTGGATTACCCTTCGGGCCGCATCCTCACCGTGGAATGGAAACAGTCACCATAATTATTGATGGAGACATTGCTCATAAGGATTCTGGCGGAAACGACAGTGTTATCGAAAGCGGCGGCGTCCAGTGGATGACAGCGGGAAAGGGCCTGGTGCATTCTGAGGTGTCTTCTGATAATTTCAAGAAAAAAGGCGGACGCCTGGAGATCCTTCAGTTATGGGTAAACCTTCCAGCCCGGTTAAAAATGACAGCACCTAAATATAAGGGGCTGCAAAAAGAAGATATTCCTACCACCAACTTTGATGATGCAAAGGTTCTGGCACAAGTAATTTCAGGGGAATTAAATAATACTGCAGGTGCTTTTGAGACGCTTACGGAAATCAACCTCAGCACCCTTTATCTTGACAAAGAAGGAATATTTAAGGTGGATGTTCCCAAAGAGCACAACATCCTCTGCTACGTCATAAAGGGGGAGATAAAGATCTTTGGAGATGTCATTGAGGCGCTTCACCTGGTGGAGTTCAATAATGATGATGAGCAGGTATTTTTTGAGGCAAGGGAAGAGAGCATAATCCTATTTGGACATGCAGCACCTTTTAATGAACCCGTGGTCTTTGGAGGACCTTTTGTGATGAATACCGAGGAAGAAATACAGCAGGCCTATGAGGATTTCAAATCCGGAAATTTCTAATCTGACTCTAAATGATGAAAGAGGCGCGAAATTTCGCGCCTCTTTCATTTCAATAGGTCCTATTTTCTATTCTTTATTCTTCTTTTTCTTTTTCAAGGATTCAATAGTGATCCTTTTGCGGTTACCTTTCTTATAGTGAACCATAAACCTCCAGTAAGAAAGAGCTCCAAGAATTGCTACCACCACCACTGAGTAATAGACGAAGCTGGGAGTGATCACTTTATCACCGCTGGCATAGGAATGAAGGCCCGAAAGATAGAAGTTAACCCCAAAATAGGTCATCATGATGCTGGCAAAGGAAACCACCGCCATAAAGTTGAACAACCAGCGGCTTCGCATTCCCGGTACAATTCTCATATGAATCACAAAAGCATAAACCATGATACTCACCAGTGCCCAGGTTTCCTTAGGATCCCAGCCCCAGTATCTACCCCAGCTTTCATTCGCCCACTGCCCTCCAAGGAAGTTTCCTATGGTCAGCATTACAAGTCCTACTGTCAGGGCCATTTCTGTGATGATGGTTATCTCTTTAATGGTAAGGTCCATCTTCTGCTTGTTCCTGTCGTTGGTAAGGATCATCAGGATAAGTGCCACCGCTCCTAGAATCATTCCGAGGGTGAAGGGGCCATAACTACCAACTATAATAGAAACGTGGATCATCAACCAGTAGGAATCCAGAACCGGCTGAAGATTTGCAATGGAAGGATCCATCCAGTTCCAGTGCGCTATCATCAGGATCATAGAAGTTACAAAAGCTGTGGAAGCTATGGTAAGATCACTCTTTCTTCCAAATAAGAGTCCGAATAGCATGGTTGTCCAGGTCACATAGATCATGGATTCATACGCATCACTCCAGGGAGCGTGCCCCGAAATATACCAGCGGGCAATAAGTCCGGCAGTATGAAGCAGGAACATGATGAGCACCGCAATCTTTCCAACTCCTATCAGTATGCGGATTGGTTTATTGTCATTGAAGATCTGTACGATCACAAACACCAGCATTACCACTCCTGCAAGCATATACATCCAGAAAAGGTTCCTGAAGATATCGTATTTATTGTAAAGGATCTCAGTCCTTATCTTCTTTTCTGAAGGAATTACCTCCGCCCCAAACTTGCGTTGGAAGCCTTTGATGCTTTCCAGCAGTTCATCGGCCTGTGCATAGCCATTTGTTTCTTTCGCGGTGCGTAGTGCACTGAAATAGATTGGCAGGATCTGCTGGGTATATACTGAATCCATTCCTTTAAATCCAGCCTCCCGCGCCTCAGGATAGGAAACCCACTTGTTATTTTCGTCACCAGGAATTGGGAAGATTCGCAGGAGTTTCCCCTGAAGGGCATTATACATCAGGTTAACCCTTCTGTCTGTTTCAATAAAATCCTTCTGGAACTGGTTCGGGACAGCAGCCTGATAGGCATCCTCAAGGAAAGGAGCAAGTTTGTAGTTCCCCTCACTGTCGAAGAAGGAAGTCAGGGCAGCATATTTCTGATCTTCCGGAATTCCCGCAACATGCCTGATACTGTCATTTCCCCTTTTTAGATTAATGATTGGAACATTATACCAGAGAGTTGGATTTTCAGTTATGGAAATGATGATCTGGTCCGGAGTCAGGCCTTCATAGTTATCACTCTTGCTCAGTTTTCTTACTAACTCGGAAGCATAAGTATTAACAGGCTTCATTCTTCCGCCTGCATCCTGAACCACCAGTTCCCCGAATTTTTCGGCATGTTCTTCAGAAACCACATTAGCCTTCAGAATGGAATCCACCCTGCTTTTCGGAATCACGATGTTGGCGTGTTCATGATCTGCCTGTTCCTGTGCAAAACCAGCAACGCTCAGGAACATGGCAACCATCACTGTAGCCAATTTGGTTTTTTTCTTTTTCACTTTTTTCAGCAACTTTCTCAGTTCTCCGAATCGGGAACCTCTGTCAAACAAGATCCAGATAAGACCAATATACAACAGGGTGTACCCAATATACGTGATCCAGGTACCCCAGAAGTCGTGGTTCACCGATAAGTGGGTTCCCTTTTCATCGGGATCAAAGCCCGCCTGGAAAAATCTGTAACCTTTGTGATCCAGAACGTGGTTCATATAAATCTCATAAGGGAAGGATCCGTCTTCATCAATTACTTCCACCTTACTTTTGAAGGAGGCATAGCTCTTCTCTGTACCCGGATATTTAGCAGCAATAAAATCATTGAGTTTTATTGCGAAAGGCAGCTCGTGCTGAATCGAACCGTAATTCAGGAAGAATTCCAGGCCGCCCAGTTTAAGCTGAATAGGATCATTTATTCTTCCCATTCCGCCGAGTAACTTTACAGTTTCAGATTCCCCGTTGGTTGTGACCCTAACCACGGCGGCATCCTGCTGCCCGTCTGTCTTTTCTTCAGTGGGAACTATGTCGTATTTCCCTTTTACCACCGGGTCGGGAAGTACAAACTGCATTCCCGCCATGTTATACAGAGATCTCAGGTGAAGAGGCTGTAAGGAATCTTTAAGGACTTCTCCCTGGGCCTGGGTAGCCATGGTCATATATGTCCCTTCAAAAGGAGAAGATATCTTATAATCTCCATTTTCATAGTTAATGTTAATGGCTCCCTCGGTGGGTTTGTTGAAGGCGAATAGCACATTGTGAATGCTGGAGACCTCACCCTCTCTCAGGAAATGGTCGTGACGGTCGCCCGCACCGGCTTCCACTATTTTAAGGAAGTTCTCCCCTTCGGGATCTTCGACCAGCCCTTCTTCTGCGCCGTGAATGAAATCAAGGATCTCCAGTTTCACGGGCTGCCCGTTATAGTCGGTATTGAACTCAAATTCATTCGAGGCTCCCGGTGCCAGAAGCAC
>CBFGYW010000163.1:0-4784 GCA_965653085.1 uncultured Salinimicrobium sp. | reverse complement strand
ACTTGCCTGCATCCCGGCCCGAATAGGCAGCCAGGAAAGCGGGTAACAGCACTTTCTGGTTGGTACGTCCATATCCCACAGGATACCCCTCTTCGTCCACAAGATTTGGATCCTGACCATTCTGCTGGGCCAGTCTCCTGGCTATCTCCAGGCGGTTCTCCCGGAACTGCTGGAAGGTTGCAGAAGATTCCTCTGTACTGGTACTGAAGGCGGTTCCAATGAGGATAGTTGAAATATTGAAGTTCCCGTATGTTCTTGGAGTCAGGGAAATATACTGGTCCCCTTCAACCCTGTAGTTCTCGTTGAAGGTTTCCGAATACATTCTTCCTGCGGTAAGGTCCAGGGTCAGATCGGGAAGCAGATCAAGGTTTGCCTGAAGGTTGAGGGTGGTATTCTCCACCTCGGAATACTGCTGATTGAATTCCTGATACAAGGTCAGCCAGCCTTTCCGGGCAGCCTGGTAACGGACCTCTTCCTGACTTCCGAAGGTAAAGCCCATAGTAGGCTTGAACGTCCCCATAAAGCCAATGCTTGGAAGATAGCCGGGCAGATAAGTCCCGTTGTTCTCCTGATAATTAATCTGGATCCTTTTCACCGCCGACAGTAGGTCAACGAAAGTATTGTAGGTCTTCTCCCCGGAGCTGAGCCTGTTATTGTCTGCGGGATCAGGTTTCGCGGCAGGGTTCTGATCAGGGTTCAGGGTAGGCACCCCCTTACTTCTCTCCTCGATGCTTGTCCCTGTTTTAGTTCCCGGTTCCTTTTTGGTTAAGCCCACATAATCGTAGAGCTTCTGGAACTCCAGCGTTGCATTTACTTTATGGGAATTCGAATTCTGAACACTGTTCCCCAGATTCGGGATCTCCTCCAGCACCCGGTACATCTCTGAACCTCTCTCCCACTGGAAGTTACCGGAATAGGAATAGGTGGCAGTTATGAAATCGAGCACCGGTATCTTTGAAAAAGGAAGGTCGTAGTTCACCTCCAGGGTCTGGTAATGCTGATTCGGTTCTCCAATATTGAAGAACCCATCCCAGATACCAGTGGTAGCATTCGGCACATTCTCCTCATCCAGATAATTCCGAACGATCCTGTTGGTAGCAGAGTTGAAATTGAACCGGAGGGACTTGGTCAGATTGTAATTGATGCTGTATTGCCAGTCGAACAGGAAGTTGCGCTGGTAGAGAGTCGGGATTCCGTTAATGAAGCCCGGAGGAAGGTTTATCTCCCGGAAAGTCTGTTCGTTGTATTGCCTGAAAATACTGGAGCTGGCCGTGATATTGGAAGGCAGCGGATTGAAATTGAAGTCACGGAGCAGGGCGAAGTAAGCACTGCTGTCGAGAGCCCTGACGTTCTTCAAGGGCTCTAGGTTCAGGGGCGCAAAGCTGTAATCGTAGGTAGCGCCCAACCTTACATTCTGGTCAAAGGCCTCCTCGATCTCAAAGTCTCGATGGTCCACCTGGTTATAGCTGGAGGAAACCGTCAGGTTTTCCACATCCCAGGGCATCGGTTTGTCGTCGTCGGTTCTTTCCTTTCTCAGGCCTATAACATTTATGCTTTGGCGTTTGGTGTAATTTTCAGCCCGTTCCTTCAGGTCGGCCCTTATTTCGGGAGTGGCAGCATTGTCCAGCACATTCTCCAGTTCCAGGTCAAGGAATTCAGGATCGTATTTTGGGGTTATCAGCTCCTCTCCTATGCTGTAGCTCACGGGAATTTTGATCCCCCAGCTCTTCGGAAGTACCTGGCCCATATTCACATTGGTAAGGACATCATACTGCTGAAGGTCCTCCCGGCTTCTCTGGTTTGGCCCCTGCTCCAGGGATCCAAAACCTACCGTACTTCTTCTTCCGGTAGCCGAAACATTCGCAAAGTCGGCGAGGTTGGCATCCATATTCACCACTGCAGCCCAGCCGCCTTCGTTGTTCAGATCAGAAAGGCGGAGTTCATTGAACCATACCTCCCCACAAAGCTCGCGGGAACTGCCATCGGGAAGCCCATTTTTCACCCCCAGCATAACCATACGTATGCCCCCGAAGTTTGGGTTCCCCTTGATCCCGACCCTCAGATTGCCCATTTCATAATCGGCATCAGCCGAAACAGGGTTCAGTTCCTCATCAAAGAAATTGAGTTCTGTCGAGACATAGTTTGGATTTCCTATTACAGCAGCTTTCACCTTCTGCAGCAGCTCAAGGGAAAGGTTCAGTTTATTTTCTTCAGGCCAGATCTCCGATGGAGCAGAAGCCCCAAAATCTGTAGGCTTTAACGGCACCTCTATCTGATAGAAGTTGTCAGTGAAATCGGTGCCAATCCTTATAAAAGCGACCAGCTCCCCTTCCGAAAGAGCGGGCTGCCCCACAAGAGATTCGGCGTGCAGGAACATCTCCAGGTTCTTGTACTGCCGCATATCGATCTGGAAGTTCTTGTACACCGCTCGGGAATCCTGGGTTTCAAGTTCACAGACCCTGATAAGAAGGGATTGTTCATTCTGGCGAATTCGGGTATTGTTATTCAGAAGTTCCTCCCTTTCCACACCCGGAGGCAGGACGTAAGGAACTGGCTGGCGGTTCTCATTCTCTTCAATGCTCACCGAGGAAACCTCAAACAAGGTCTCTTCTATGCTTGGGTCTGATTTATCGGGATCCAGGGTCTGAGTATATCTTCGGTAATCTCCGCGAACGAGGTCCATGGTTCCGAAACGCAGTACAGTAGGGTCTTCAAAATCGGTAAGGTAAAGTCTCATGAATCGGATGGACCTGAAATCGCCTATTCCCCCTTTTGCACTGGTAGGCTCATAGATCGGCACCTTGAACTGCACCCATCTCACCGGGAGTTCCTGCCCATTTTCAAGGGTAGTGGTGAACTCCTTGACATCGGTAATATGCTGGTTGTTGTCAATATTCATCCCCGGGAACAGCTCCACCTCATATTCGAAATAGCTGTCCACGGTGTTCATCGTATTGTCCCGATTCACATCTTCCACGGTTGGCAGAGTAGTATTCCCACGATTGTTTTCTGTCACATCGGTAGGGGAATTGCCTTCAAACCCGTTGTATTGGAAATATCTGTCCAGAAGGCTGCCCGAGCTCTGAAGGAAGTACTGATAGTTGTCTGCGGAAGGGTCCGGAAGGTTGGCAAAGGCAGGGAAATTGGCAGCTTCCTGAGCATCGTTAAGACCATCAAATCCCACATCCTGATTCTGCCGCTGCTGCCCTTCGGTGTTGAAGGCATAGATCAGCGACTGGTTGGTGGGAACCTTTCCGTAGGCAGTAGCAGTGGTATTCTCGACTCCTCCGGTTTCCGGAAGCCCATTCTCATACTGTTTCCTGCCATCCTTCAGCACATCTTCTGAAATATTTCCAAGGTTGAAGACCAGGGTCCCGCCGTTATTCCCTGCATTTTCTGAATAGATGAAAGGGTCCATCAGCCAGAATTCGATGAATTCGACGTTGCTCTGCTCAAAGTTGGTGGAGTTGAGGGCTCTGGTGATACCTCCGAAGTTTTCAGAAGGATCGGGTAAATTGTTAGTCCCTGCAGCTGCGGGGTTGTAGTTATAAGGCCCGCGAACGGCAGGGCGGTAGGCAAGGTCCATGGTGTACATTACCTGCGACTGCCCCTGCACCACATCAACATTCGGGAAGATCTCGTCGAGGAAAACCCTTCTGGTGGCATAGCTGGCAAGATCGGCGTCGGTGATGCCGGAAGGCCTCTGACTGCTGTAAAAAATAGGATCGATGCTGTACCAAGAAAGATTCGCCCGCCTGTAGTTCACTGCAAGATTGCCATTGCCAAGTTCGCCTCCAAAACCTAAAGGGACACTGGAAAGCTCCCAACCAAGGGGATTGTCTATTGAAATGGCAGTCTGTGCAGCCTCAAAATCGTCCACATAGGTGGTAGTCTTTCCATTGAAATCATCCCCCTTGGGAGAACCGGGATGAAGGTATGCCACCTCTCCCCTGATGGAGAAATTGGAAACCACGTCGGTATCTATGTTCGGAAGTTTGTTCACCAGTCTTGTGAGAAAGGGCACCTCTTTGGAATAATTCAGGTTAAACCCGTAGATCGAGTTATTGATGGGCTCATAGCTGTAATTCGACTTCTGCGTGAGAGGGCGCTCGTTCAGATTGAGATAAGTTGCCCCCACGAGGAAATTCTCACTAAACTGATGTTCTATATTGATTCCTGTAAACCGTTTTGTCTGCTGCCCGAAAAGCGCATTGTTCTCTGTGGAAACCTGAATGGGAATGTTTGAAGCCAGCAGCGCCTCATCCAGGATCTGCACCCTTCCGAACTGGTAGTTCACCACGTAATCCACCCCCTCCTGAAGGATTCTTCCCCCGGCCGTTACGGTGACAGAACCCTGGGGAACATTGAAGGCCCCAATAGGAATTCCATCCACGTTTGAGGACTTGTACTTCCCTCTTAACTGAAACTTATTCTTATCTGCCTCCAGCTGCTCTGCCTGTGTTTTGGTGGTGGTGTAAAGGCTTCGGAAAACGTATTCCTGCTGGTTGGCGTTCCAGGTAGAGGGGATCTCATAGATTTCTGTCCCGGTATTGGGCGTATTGTCCAGCTGGTTGAACAGGTATTCTCCAAAAGGCTCCACCGAGGTGAAGATTATGCTTCCGGTTTCGGTATCGATTGTGAGCCCGGGTACAAAATCGAAGAACCCGTCCCCCGTGACGATCGGGTCCCCCTGAACGTTCAGGTTATCAAGATTGAAAACCCTCAGCAGGGTTGTCTGCTCCACGTCTTCAGGCAGCGGAACACCATCGACTCCGGTGATGTAG
>CBFGYW010000162.1:0-4803 GCA_965653085.1 uncultured Salinimicrobium sp. | reverse complement strand
CTGGTTGTTTTTCCAGGCGTTCTGCACGATAGAGGTCTTTGCAAGGTCATACACCTGCTCCACCACATTCAGCTCCACAAACCTGTCGAAACGCTCCTGCTCGTCCTTGATATTATCGAGGACGTTTTTGTGAAGGCGGTAAATGGTTTTGATATGCCGTATCCAGTTGTCAATGAGTCCGAAAGACTGGTTGCCCATCGCTGCCGCCACACCCCCGCAGCCATAGTGGCCACATACGATCACGTGCTTTATCTTCAGCACGTTCACGGCGTAATCGAGGACGCTGAGCATGTTCATATCTGAATGAATCACCATATTGGCGATATTCCGGTGCACGAACACGTCACCGGGCTGGGCACCAATGATCTGGTTGGCTGGCACACGGCTGTCGGCACAGCCTATCCACAGTAAGGGAGGCTGCTGCCTGTCGGCAAGTTTCTTGAAATAGTCGGGATCCTGGGCAAGGCAGTTTTCCACCCACTCCTTGTTGTTCTTTACGATATTCTTATAAAATTCGGGCATAACTGGTTATTTGATCCGGAAGTGGTGCCTTAGTAGCTGCACAACCGATTTTTCCGAAATCAAATTTACAATATTTTAATGGCCTCCCGACGTATCCAACCCTGATTTCCGTTGGCAAGTTCAATTTTAACCCATTCCTGAAAGTCCTCGAGCAGCTCCACCTTAGTCCCTTCGTGCAGGAAAAACAGCTCCTCCCCCCGCTCATTGGGTTCGCTGCTGATGCCGATTTCTTCAGCGAATACGACAGCAAAATTCTGATTCCTGAGGTTTTCAGCCCTAATAAATCCGAGGCTGACAGAGCTGAGGGCGAGGAAGAGGAAGAACATCCCTGACAGGAGAAAAATCCGTTTTCTCAGCGGAATCCCGCTGAAGTAGTAAGCGAGGAACAACAGCACAAAAAGGGCCATACAGATGATCCCGAGGGTGGCCCAGCCGGTGGTGCTGAAGCTTCCGAGGAAGGACTGCCACCAGCGGGAGAAACTGTCCTGTGGGGCTGCCTCAATAGCATCAACCGTCATGTTCTGGGCGAACTGGAGATTGTTGCGGATATCGCTGTCGGTAGGGTCAAGCTGCAGCGCCTTTTCGTAATGGTAAATGCTGGGGGCAATATGGTTCAGCTTGTAATGGGCATTGGCGAGATTGTAATGCAGCCCGGCTGCCGTCTGTCCCCCTGCCAGGATTTCTTCATAGGCCTCCACCGCAGCCTCGTAGTTGCCTTCGGCATAGGCGGCGTTGGCTTTCTGGAAGAGATCAGCGGCCTGGGCATGGGCCTTCGACAGGCTCAGGCTGACAAGTAGAAAAAGAAGAATAATTCGTTTCATTATAATTCGTTGATGCTTTCGATTTCCCAATTCTGAATTCTCAATTCTGAATTCAGAATTACTCATATCTGTTTATCCATTTCAGAAATCACCTTCACGGCCTTTTCATAATCCTGTTCCATACCTGCATTCGAGCTGGGGGTGTATCGGGCGAATTCACAGCTGGTGAGCAGCGCATTGAATTCTGAAATATTCACGGGATCCACTCCTTTTTCCTGCAGCAGATCGGCTATCCTGTCCTTGCTCATCTCGCTGGTGGTGATGTGCAGTTTCGCCTTCAGGTAATTGTGCAGGGCCTTCTCCAGGGACACATAGAAGGTCTTGGGGTTTCCAAGGTTCTTGCGGGCTGCCGAAAGATATTTTCGGGCCAGTCTATCGGCTTTTCTGATCCTGTTGCCCCTCACATCATTGGCCTGGGCAATGCGTTTCTTTCCGAAGAAGATAAACAGCGGGATACAGAGCGCGGGAGCCAGGAACATGGTCCAGAAGAGGGGGGAGCCAAGGAATCCGGTTTCGGAAACCGGCTTCAGGTCTGCCTGCAGCTTGATATATTTAAAGGAACTGGCCACAGGGGCCACGAGCTGTTTGTTGCCCGAAGCATCTTCAGCAGCCACCGAGCCTCTGGCGGGGCCGGTGGTCACATCGATGAGGATTTCTTCGGACTCGAGCGTTTTATAGGTTTCTGAATTAAGGTCAAAATAGGAAAAGCTGAGGGCAGGGATGGGGTATTTCCCCTTGTTCTGCGCCACAAGGGTGTAAGTATTGGAAATGCTGCCCTGCATCCCGTTGAGGGTGGTCTGCACGTCTTCGGAATATTCGGGCTCATAGGCTTCCATGGTTGAAGGCACCTTTAATTCGGGAAGGTCAAAGAGCTTCAGGTTTCCATTCCCGCTTACCTGCACCTTGGCTTGCAGGGATTCCGAGGCTCCCAGCTCAGTTTTGCTGGCACTCACCCTGAACCTGAGGTTCTTTCCTACAGCCCCCGTAAAATCGGCAGGCCTGCCTTCCATTGGAAGGGGTTCCACATTGATGGTCCGCTTTCCTGCAGCAACGGTTTTGTCAACACTGGTATAGATCCTTCCCCCAAAGATGGAACGCCGCTCTGTAGGCACATCCACGGTTACGGTGAGGGCCAGGGGCTCTATCTGGAGCTCACCGGTTTTCTGAGGATAGAGGATGGTTTTCCGAAGAACGACAAAACGATAGGGTTCCCCTTTGAATTCGCCCTCCTCGACTTGTAACTGGCGGATGTTGATGTTCTGACTCCAGAAATCACTGTACTTGGGATTATCGATCTCCCGCCAGTTGCTTACGCTGATATCGGGGCTCACGTACAGCTTATAAACCACCGTAATGGCTTCATTAAGATATGGGTCTGATTTGGATACCTCCGCTACCAAGTGCAGGTTCTCAGAGGCTATATATTCGGAATTATTACCGTCGGTCGGGCTGTCTACAGCTGCAGTAACTTCAATTTCGATGGGCGAGGTCTTATAGGTCTGGCCGTCAATGGTGATCTCTGCCTGTCCTATCCTGAAGGTTCCTCGTTTTTTGGGTGCAAGAAAATAACTGTAGGTCTTGGAATAAGAGCGTTCACCATTGATCCAGCTGTTGCTCACAGCCTGATTGGGCCCGCCCACTACCGTGAAATTTTCAAAGGAAGGGGGTATGAAATTATCGCCGTCCTGATTCATCTCGAAATCTATGCGAAGGCGTTCGTTGATCCCCAGCTTTTCCTTGCTGGCCTTGGCCTCAAACTGAACCTGAGCAAAGGCAAGGTTTGAGAAGGATAATAATAGGATTAATATGAAAAATTTCAGTTTCATTTTTTTGTCTGCTCTTCTTTATTAAGATTTACCAGTCTTTTGCTGCTCTTGTAGGTACTCCCTTTACCTTTTCGGCATTCATCTTCTCCTGCACCTTCTTTTCCTCGTTGCCCATAGCCTCCAGCAGGTTCTTTATCTGCTGCGGAGAAAGCTGCCCGGGGACAGGCTGTTGCTGTTGCTGCTGAGGAGGTGTCTGCTTTGGCTGCTCTCCCTCTCCCTGTTTCTCTTCTTTTTTCTGGTCGCCTTCGCCTTCCTTCTTAGGGTCCTGCTTTTGCTCATCCTGCTGGTCTCCCCCTTCCTGGTCCTGAGGATTGCTTTCCTGGTCCTGCTCCTGCTCCCCCTGGTCGCCCTGCTGCTCCTTGTTCTCTTTCTGATCCTGCTCCTGGTCTCCTTTGTTCTGCTCGCTGTCATTGCCCCCATCCTTCTGCTCCTGTTCCCACAGCTTCTTGGCAAGTGCTAAATTATAGCGGGTTTCATCATCTTCAGGATTATTCCGAAGGGCATCTTTATAGGCCTCAATGGCTTCAGGATATTTCTTCTGTTCCATATAGGCATTGCCCTTGTTGTGGAAGGCTTTATGCTTCAAAGGCTTCTCTGCTGCTATCTCTGCAGCCTGGGAATCCCGCTCCAGGGCTTCCCCTGTCAGTTCTTTGTTGTGATAAAGATTTCCAAGGTTATACCTGGCAGAGGCATTGCCGGGGTCTTTTGAAATGGCTTTTCTGTAATTGGCTTCCGCGGAAGCAAAATCGTCCTCCTGCAGAGCTTCCCTGGCCTCGCTCATATATTTGCGGGCTTCACGGGCTGCTTTTTCAGGATCTTCCTGTGCCGATGCGGAAAAAAGGGCAAAAAAGAATGTCCCAGAAAACAGGAGTTTCCGAAGAAGCGAAGTATCGAATATTTTCTTTCTCATCATTGGCGTTTTTCATTGAACAGGTTCAGCTTCCTGAGCCAGGCGGTGCGCCTTTCCAGAAGGAACACATCCAGAAACAGCAAAAATAAGGCCAGTCCCAAAAACCATTGGAACTGGTCCCGGAAAGATTCTATCTGCTGGGTCTCGTACTCCTTTTTGTCGAGGTTCTGAAGGATCTCCTTCACCTGCGTCACCACTTCCTCGGTGACTCCACCTTCGATGTACTGCCCGTCGGTTTTTTCGGCGATTTCTTTCAGTATATCCTCATGTTTCCTGGTAATTACAGTATTGCCCTCCTGGTCTTTTTTATAGGTCTGGACGACTCCGTTCCTCTTGATGGGAATGGGGCCTCCTTTTTCGGTCCCTACTCCAATAGTGAAGATACGGATCCCTTCCCGGGCGGCTTCTTCCGCGATGCCATCAATATCCCCTGCGTGGTCCTCACCATCGCTTAGGATGAACAGCACCTTGCTGGTCTGGTCTGCCTCGTTGTAATAGGTCTTTGCCAGCTCAATGGCCTCATTGATAGCGGTTCCCTGAGATGACAACATTTCGGTATTCATGGACTGCAGGAACATTTTGGCGGCTCCGTAGTCTGTCGTTATGGGCAGCTGCGGAAAGGCACTGGCGGCATAGGCGATGATCCCTACCCTGTCGCCCGCAAATTCGTTGATGATCTGGGTGACCTCGCGCATTAGCTCCTCGTCATCGACAACAAGTATTG
>CBFGYW010000161.1:0-4821 GCA_965653085.1 uncultured Salinimicrobium sp. | reverse complement strand
ACCGCAATGCTGCGGGCCTTTGATATGGAAATCGAATTTGTAGGCGCCCGGAAGGAAAGCTATTCCGAAGAAAGCCGTAATCCCGAGGTGGAAAGCGGCAGCCTGGAGGATGACCAGAACCGAAGGGATTTCACCATCAATGCAATGGCCATCAGCCTTAACGAAGACTCCTTCGGACAGCTGCTGGACCCCTTCAATGGCCTTGAAGACCTGAAACACAAAACCATCCGCACCCCTCTGGAACCGGATGTCACCTATTCCGATGATCCTCTGCGAATGCTTAGGGCAATCCGCTTTGCCTCTCAGCTGGATTTCAAAATTGAGAAACATTCCCTTGAGGCCATTACGAAGAATAAGGACCGGATCAGGATCATCTCCAAAGAGCGGGTGGTCGATGAACTCAACAAGATTCTTTTGTCCCCAAAACCCTCGGTTGGTTTCGCCTTACTTCATAAAACCGGCCTGCTGGATATCCTTATTCCCGAGCTTACAGCCCTTGAAGGCATTGATGAAATTGAAGGCCAGCGGCATAAGGATAACTTCTGGCACACCCTGGAGGTGGTCGACAATATTTCCGAAAACACCGAAGACCTATGGCTCCGCTGGGCTGCCCTGCTGCACGACATCGGGAAGGCGCCCACAAAGAAATTCGATAAGCAGATAGGCTGGACCTTCCACGGGCACGAATTCGTGGGCTCCAAGATGGTCTATAAGCTTTTTAAGCGGCTTCGAATGCCCCTGAATGAGAAGATGAAGTTCGTGCAGAAAATGGTGCTTATGAGCTCCCGCCCTATAGTATTGGCCCAGGACCTGGTTACCGATTCGGCCGTTAGAAGGCTGATCTTCGACTCCGGCGAAAACATTGAAGACCTGATGACGCTTTGCGAGGCCGATATCACCACCAAAAACCCCAGGCGCTATAAAAAATACCACAACAACTTCCAGATCGTTCGCCAGAAGATCAAGGAGGTGGAGGAACGCGACCACGTTCGCAACTTCCAGCCTCCCGTTTCAGGAGAAGAGATCATGGAAACTTTTGGTATAAAACCTTCAAAGGAAATAGGCATCATCAAAGACGCCATCAAGGAGGCGATCCTAGAAGGCGAGATACCCAATGAATATGAGGCTGCACGGGAGTATATGCTTCAAAAAGGAAAAGAAATAGGCTTAGCTCCCCAGAAGTGAACCCAGCAGATAAAACATATTCGTGAATTCGTGGCAGAAATTACTAACACCCCCCAATCCTCAAGATAATGAAAGACAATAAAAAAGTGATCATCTGGCTCTTCACCGGCTGCCTTCTGATTTTTATAATGGTCATTGTTGGAGGCATCACCCGCCTCACCCACTCGGGATTATCCATTTCAGATTATAAACTTATCAGCGGTACCATTCCTCCCATGAATGAACAGGAATGGATAGAAGCTTTCGAACTCTATAAACAGTATCCTGAATACCAGAAGCTGCATTATCACTTCGAACTCGAGGATTTCAAGGATATCTATTTTTGGGAATGGCTGCACCGGGTGATCGGCCGATTCATTGGAGTCGTCTTCATCCTCCCCTTCCTGTATTTCCTGTTCACCAAACAACTCACCCGCTCCACCATAAAAAAATCGCTGGTGCTGTTTTTCCTGGGAGGTATTCAGGGTTTCCTCGGCTGGTACATGGTGAAGAGCGGGCTGGTAGATATTCCCGCAGTAAGTCACTACCGCCTGGCCATGCACCTGGTCACGGCCTTTATCACCTTCGCCTACGCCTTCTGGGTGGCGCTGGACCTGATCTATCCCAAGAAAAAGGAGATCGATAAAAAATTCAGGAACCTAATCCGTTTCGGAATGGCTATCCTGCTGCTTCAGATCATCTGGGGCGCATTTGTTGCAGGACTCGATGCGGGATGGATCCACAACACCTGGCCTCTTATGAATGACGGAAAACTTATTCACGAGACCGTGTGGATAGAACAGAATCCGCTATGGCGCAACTTCATTGAAGGAAAAAGCGGGGTGCAGTTCGTCCACCGTTACCTGGCCTATTTTGTAGTGGGAATCATCCTGTACATCTGGTACCGCTCCCGCAACCTCAGCCTGACAAACCTGCAGCAGAAAAGCATCAATGCCCTGCTTATCCTGGTGTTCGCACAGTTCCTTCTGGGCGTGCTCACCCTCATTTATGCCGTGCCTGTATGGCTGGGGGTAACACACCAGGTTGGAGCCTTCTGCCTGCTGGCAGCGATGACTTATGCCCTTCACAGATTCAGCCGATAACTATATATTAGCACCTAAAAACGTATATTTGCAATTCAATAACAAGAGCCATGCTGTACAGATTCCGAATAATTTTAGATGCCGAAGATGATGTTTTCAGAGATATAGAGATCCTTTCAGAAAGCACCCTGGAGGATTTCCATAACTCTATTTTCCAGTCCTTTGGCTTCGACGGAAATGAGATGGCATCCTTCTATACCAGCGATGACGACTGGAACCAGGGGGAAGAGATCTCGCAGGTGGATATGACCGACGGGGAAAGCGATATCCGACTGATGGAGGAAACCCTGCTGGAGGATGTGGTATCTGAAGACGAGCCAAAGCTCATCTATGTTTACGACTTCCTGAGCATGTGGACCTTCCTGGTGGAGCTCGCTGAAATTGCCGAACCCGAACCCGGAATGACCTACCCCAACCTTATGTATGTCCACGGGCAACTTCCCGCAGCGCCGCCGGACAAGGAGTTCAAGGCCGAGGAAAATGACTTTGAAACAGACTTCGATGATGATTTCGACATCGACGATTATGACGATCTTTCCTTCGACGAAAACTGGAACTAGTATTCTTTCGGAAAAAGTTTAATCTTTACCACCCATTCAAAATTCCTTTTTATAGGAAGGGCTTTTTGGCCCTTCCGGGGAGTTGCGAATTCACAAAATCCTAATATAATAAATCAGCAATGATCAACGAGCGCTGTACCATACGGCTGCTGGGGGATATGCGCAGTTATAACTATGTAATAATACCTACCCACGATTTCGATCACGTGGAATATCAGATCCGAGCCATTGATTTCGACCAGCAGTGCTATGAGGGGAACTTAAAAGTGTACCGGCCCCAGTTCTTCAAGGAAAATTACCAGATGGTGAAACTGGTGGCTGATAAGCTGCAGGAATCCTCCATTGAACAATATCGAAGGGAGGAGCGTTCCCTCATGGCAAAACGGATCATCAATGCTGAAACCCGGTACAAGGAGCTGATGCGCTGTATCCTGAATGACAATATCTCTGAAATGAAAAATGTAAAGGAGCTGCGGAAAGACCTGTATGAATTCTCGAATGATATGAAATTCAAGAAGGCCCGCTCTATGGGTCAGATTCTCAAAACGGCCCTGAATTTCGTGAAGAGGAACTATGAGGATGTGAACACCAAGCGAATCCTGCAGTCGGGAGAATAGATAGACTCTGGCACCCCGGGTTAATTAACTCAATTAGTTCTTGAATTACATCGTTGTCGGCTCCTGTTTCAAGGATGTCAGCAAGGGGGCTGTACCTGTTCTGATCCAAACCATAAACAATTTAAAACCAATTCAAAACCATTTCAAAACCATAGCGCAATCATAATTTAATGGTTGTGGTATGGTTATGCTATGGTTATGCTATGGTTGTGGTATGGTTCTGACAAGGCCAAGATAAGGTCCTGGGCAGGATTAAATACCTTCTATGGATAGTTTGGTTCTTCTTTCATCTTTATATAAAAAAATCCCTCCGGAAAGTTCTCTATAAGAATAAAAAACCCCCGAAAGACGTTTCGAGGGTTAAAGGTTCATGGATTTATCAACTGAAAAAACCTAACTCTTCTGCTCCTTGTTAAAATACACCAGGTAATAATACATCTGCTTCTCCTCATCCCAGCCCTTTTCTACAAATTTTTCAGCAGATTCTGGGTTGATGAAGTCCATTTTGATCTGGATATTGGTATCCAGCACAATGGTGTTTTTAATAGATCTCCTTGCCGCAGTCACCGCGGTATTAGCAATTGGGAACTCGGTAAGGTCCTCGATCTTGTACTTTGGAGCCTTGTCGGTCTTGTAGTTTTTGAACTCCGGAATAAGATCGGGGTTATCAATTACTGAATTTAAAAAAGCAGTCTCCTCGAAATTATCATTCTTGGCGAAGTAATCCACGCTGCGGTTCATGAACATCACCTCTTCCTTCTTGTCTTCAGCAGGAAGTACCACATCCTTGGCGAAATTCTGGCAGAACTTCAGGTATTTTTTGGTATAGAAATTCTCATCCGCCAGCACGTCCACGCCCAGGAAGTTCTCCAGCCAGTATTTAGTGTCGTATTTATTCGAATCCACTGAAAGGACCTTAAAACCTTCCTCGCGGTTCTTATTGAAGATCAGGGCGCCCTTGTCCAGTTTGTTCAGGCTGATTCCCTGCTGAATGATCATTTCAAGGATGGTTTCCTTTTCCTGAAACTGCAGGAAGTCGTGCTTCAGCTCTGACTTGAAGATCCCAATTGCCGAAGTCTTTTCATTGTCCAGCAGGATGTTTTCAAAATAGACCACATAAACCTCTCCGCTCTTGATGTGCGGGTGGGTCGACTGTTCGAAAAGCAGGGTGGTAATCTTCTTTGACTGCTCGTGAATGGAGGAAGGATCGTCAAAAACGTTTTTTGCAATCTCGAACAGCGGATTGAAATCCACGTCCACCTCGTTGGTGAACTGAAAATAATTTTCTTCCTTTTCCCTGAAGGATTTCAGGAAATATTCCTTGATTAGGGGCATGATTTCATCATTCAGCTGAAAAGGCTGTTGAGAGAGGAAGAT
>CBFGYW010000160.1:0-4848 GCA_965653085.1 uncultured Salinimicrobium sp. | reverse complement strand
ATGAAGTCTTTTACGAATAAATAATTGAACGGCTTCCCCTGAAATTTGTGTTGTAGCATTTTAATATGAGCAACATGAAAAGGGAAAATTTCACCAGAAGAAAGTCAGATCCGGCCATAGCAAAATGTCCCGAGGAGGCCATCCTCTCGTCTTCGGGCAGCCTCCATTCTCTTACTTCCGCCTCCGGCTTATTACCCTGCACTCAGCAGGACGCAGATAGAACCCCAGCTGGCCCACGGGAGCAACTGGGCACCCTGCTCCTGGAATGGTTGGAATCGCTCGGCTTCCAGATACCTGCATCCTTGTCAGGTTCATTATACGAACCCGTAGACGATCTTCATTTCTCGGGAAAGCGGCTGCAGGATATAGAGCAGCGGCTTTCAAAATTTAAAAAAGCTAAGTCCCTGCCTGGCAAGAATAAACCTTCAGGCGAGATCTATATAGACAATACCGACCTGATGAATCTCCTGCATATAAGTCCGAGGACCAGCAGGCATTGGAGAACGCAGGGCCGAATTTTTTACAGCAGAGTGGGAAAGAAGCTCTTCTTTCGTCTCGCCGATGTGGAAGAAATGCTGGAGAAATATAAGGTTGGGGGAAGAAGCCCGCCGTGAAATTGATACTGGAGACTAGAGACTAGAGACTGGAGACTGGAGACTAGAGACTGGAGATTAGAGATGATACGCAGTTTCAAATTCTGGATTCTAAGATCCAGGCTCTTGTTTCCAGGTTTTAATCCACACCAATTTCTTCTATCAACTTAACTCTATATATTTTGAAAACGCAAATCAATAAAAGCAACATCCTGCAACTGACCAATGGAGGTCTGGATATATACTTATACATTCTGAAACAGTATTATCCCTGCAAAACCCTCTTTTTCGCCGGGACTTCGCTCATCCTGGTAAGGAACCCATTCAATAAGAACCAGTGGAGTCTGGTGCTCGAAAGGATTGATGACCTGGTGGTACACCGTGACAGGGATCTGGATTCCTGCAGGGGCACCGCCCTGGATTTTGCGCAGTTACACTTTAAAACGGGTAGCCTGGAGGACCTGCTGCTCCTGCTGTGCCAGAAGATGGGCCTGCAGGTACCAATGCTGAAGGGAAAGGATCCTGCCCCGGAGCAGGAGGAAGACTGGCGGGCGCAGGTGAGCTTCTTTCGCCCGCCCATCAGCAACATCCGCCCCCAGGCCAGTCTAAGCCTTAACGAGCTGCATCAATTGATCACCGGCCCCCGTTATGCCGGGATCACCAGCCAGTTGCGGAAGATCAGGGACCCTCACCAGAAACGCAGATTTAAGGCTGCCAAATTTCCCTATGTCACCTTTTCGGGCATTTTCGAAAAGCGGGATGAGCGCAGTCTAATAAAGCCTTCGCAGCTGGTAGTCTTTGACTTTGACCACCTGCCCAATGTGGAAGAGGTGAAACGCCTCCTGCTTCACGAGACTGCCCTGGAAACAGAGATGCTGTTCGTGTCCCCTTCGGGCGACGGCCTGAAATGGGTGCTGAGGCTGGAGCCAGACCTTATGAGTCATCGGGATTTCTATCTGAGCGTCTCCAATTACCTGAAGCTTGAGTTCAAGCTGGAGACTGACAAGAGCTGTCGCGATCTTTCAAGAGCCTGTTATATTCCAAATGATCCTGACAGTTATTTAGGGGAGCGGCATTGGGGGAGTGGGAGGGCTGAAGTCCGAAGTCGGGAGTCCGAAGTCGGAAGTCCGAAGTTGGAAGTTTAAAACTGGAATAAAATTTATCTAACCTTTTATTTAAACCGTAATGAAAAAACAATTTAATCCAAAAGACTGGCTGCCTTCAGAAGGGCAGCCTGAGAGGGCTACCCCTGTGAAAAAAACTGATTATCCGGAGGATCTGGCCTTTTTTGAAAGAGCCCTGGAGGCGCTGGAAGCTTCGGGGGTGGATATCACAGGTGACTATAACAAATGGTGCTGCATAGGTTTTGCGCTCACGCATTTTGGGGAAGCGGGCCGGGAATACTTTCACCGGGTGAGCAGGATGTATCCCGGTTATGATCCCAAAGAATGTGACCTGCAGTACCAGCGCTGCCTGGATTCAAAAGGCAAGGGCATTGGCCTTGGCACCCTATACCACTATATGAAGGAGGCAGGGATAAATATTGGGGCTTCCGGGAAGTCTTATAAAAAACAAGAAGCTAACAGTACTGGGAAGAGCTGGCCTGGAAAAGGCAATCCGGGAGGTGGTAAAGGGAACTGGGAGGGAAGCAGGGCGGAGGAGGAGGACGATGAGGATCCTGAACCGGAGCGGATGCCGGTCTTTCCCGATTCCCTTTATGAGCGGCTGCCGGAATACCTGAAAAGGGCTTTGCGACCTATAGATGGTAACGAGGAAAGGGATATAATGCTGCTGGGGGCGCTTACAGTATTAAGTTCCTGCCTCACCCGCTTCTATGGGATCTATGACGGGAAAGAGATCAAGCCCATCCTCTATCTGTTCGTAACCGCAAATGCCTCGGCAGGAAAAGGCAGGCTGAACCTATGCAGAAGGCTGGTGCTGCCCATACATAAGGCCAAACGGGCGCAGGCGAAGGTGATGAAGGATCAATATGACCTGGACCTGGCGGAATACAATACTGCCAAGGGAGACGACAAGGAAAAACCCGTTAGGCCACCCGAAAAAATGCTCTTCATCCCCGCCAACTCATCTGCCACGGGAGCGCTGCAATTACTGTCGGATAACGAAGGCCAGGGGCTCATATTTGAATCTGAAGGCGATACCCTGTCATTTATGCTACGGCAGGATTTTGGGAACTACAGTGACTCGTTCCGCAAAAACTTCCATCACGAAACCATCTCCTATTACCGCAGGACCGACCGGGAATATGTAGATATCGAATCGCCCTGCCTGGCCACGCTCCTCAGTGGTACTCCGCGCCAGGTGAATGCCCTGATTCCCAGTGCGGAGAATGGACTTTTCAGCCGGTTTCTCTTCTACTATATGAATTTTGACCCTGTGTGGAAAAAGGTTTTTGGGAAGGAAAGGTCCCTGCGGATAGCTGAAATCTACGATGGACTGGGGCAGGAGTTCTTCAGCTTTCACAAGAGCCTGCAGTCAGCTGAGCCGGTGGAAGTGGTACTGAGCGAGGCACAGGTGGAACATTTTTATCAACATTTCTCTCACACCCAGATCCGCTATTTCAGCCTTTTCAAGGAAGATTATGTGGCTTCGGTAAGAAGAATGGGATTGATCTTCTTTCGCCTGACGATCCTCTTAACTGCATTGAGAATGATGGAAACAGGGAAGATAGAGGGGAAAGTTCAGTGCAGTGATCTGGATTATGAACTGGCAATGGAAATGATACAGGTTCTTATCAAACACAGTATCCGCATCTATTATGGCCTTCCAAAGGAGCCGAGGCCAGCCCGGATGACCAACCTGAAGGAGAAGTTCCTCGATTCTCTGCCTTCCGACTTTGATCGCCGGATGTACCTGAACCTAGGGAGGGAACTGGGCATTCCGGAAAAGACCACTGACCGTTATGTTGCGAGGTTTGTACACACGGGGCTTGTAGAGCGATTCGATTATAACCATTACAGATTTCCCGAAATGAAGAAACTGTTTCTGCCGTAAAAAGGGCAGCCTCTTTCGTGGTGAAATGATAGCAAAGGAAATCTGTAAAGCGGCAAAATGCGGCAGAATGCGGCAGGATAGGCCATAAACCAAGAAGGAGCAGGAACTGGAACTAATTTCGGGTAAGGTTGAACCAGAGAATGGATGCAACCGTAATATTAACCCTTAAACTCTACAAAAAATGGGAGTATTAAAGCAAGGAATCCTTGGAGGATTCTCGGGGAAAGTAGGAACCGTAGTCGGCGGTTTCTGGAAAGGCATCCCCTACATTAGAGGTCTTGCACCGAACATTACCGACGCCAGGAGTCCGGCCCAGCTGGCTCAGCGTGCAAAGATGGCCCTGGTGGTGAAATTTCTGCGGCCAAGCCTGGCCTTTTTAAAGACAGGTTTCAAAGCTTTTGCCAATGGGCAAACCGCCTTTAACGCGGCAACGGCCTATGTGGTCCAAAATGCGGTGACTGGAAGTGGAGAAAACTACAGCATTGATTACCCCAATGTACTCGTGAGCAGGGGTAACCTTCCCGGGGTGGTAGAAGGCCAGGCCTCGGTGGCAGCCGGAGTCCTGACAATAGATTGGGCCGACAATACCGGGATTGGATTCGCCCTTGAAGACGATAAGGCCCTGGTACTGTTGTATAATCCGGAAAATGCAGACTCGAAGGTGCTCCTGGAAACCGGGGCTGTAAGGTCAGACACTACTGTAAATATCAATATCTCCTACGATCTTGGAAATACAGTACACGTTTACCTTGCCTTCCAAAGGGCTGACAAGAGCATGATCTCTGACAGTAAACATGTCGCTTCTCTCCTGATCGCGTGATCCTGATCCTAAAGGGTTGTGGTCTTTTCCACAACCCTTTTTTTCTCAATCTCATATTAACCAAAAACGACTTCCTAATTATGGCAATTTTAAAAGACGGCACTTTTGTGGGTAAACTGGGAACAGTGGTAGGCTGCAGCTGGAAAGGCCGGCCCTATATCATAAGGATTCCTGTACGACACTCCCCTCCCACGCAAGGGGAATTGATGAACCGGTACATATTCAAATTGGTGAACTCCTGGTTACGGCCCATTCACGGTTTTCTGCGGGTGGGGTTCAGGAATTATCAGCCTTTCCTTTGGGGCATCAATGCCGCCAGTTCTCTCCTGCACAAAACGGCAATTCACAAAGATGGTTATAATTCCAGCATAGATCCTTCGAGGGTACTTGTGAGCCACGGCAGCCTTGGTCTGTCGGAAG
>CBFGYW010000159.1:0-4848 GCA_965653085.1 uncultured Salinimicrobium sp. | reverse complement strand
TTAAGATGAAATTAACAGGGAGGGATATCCTGTATAAAATGAAAAAAGCCCTGTGATACAAGTAAAACTGCGGGAACAGCCGCCTGCGGAAAAAGTTAAAATAAAATCGCTAAAGGTTTAATTATGAAGTCTATATTGTATATTCGCTCATAGAACCCAATATTTTTTTACATTTGAACCTACGATTTTTGTTAAAAGAAAATCCCCTGGAGATCATAAAGGACTGGTATTGTTTTACTTGCTAAAAAATTTAGTGCTTTAAGACTATGGAGTTAAGAATAAAACATATTGTTTTAACTGCTGCTTTTTGTCTCTTCAGCCTGCTCACTTATTCCCAGATCTCAAATCATCCCCCCGAACCTATGGCATCCACTGAGGATGGTGGTTGGCAAGGATGTGCGGAAGATTATGAGCCTGGTGATGAGATTCCTATAACACCCCCCCCTGGCTTGTGCATGCCGATCGATGATTACATTATGCCCCTGCTGATCGTAGGATTGATCTTTGGAGCCTATAGTGCTCATAAAATATATACAGTTCAGAAAATCTGACAAAGGGTTCGCAGGACCTTAAGGGTTCCAGCTTTACCTCCCCATCTCCGTCAGCCGCTTCACATATTTCCCGATTACATCAAATTCCAGGTTCACCGTATCCCCTTCCTTCAGCTCCTTAAAGGTCGTATGTTCCAAAGTATAAGGTATAATCGCCACACTGAATCTGTCTTCTTCTGAATCCACCACCGTAAGGCTCACCCCATTTACAGTAATGGAACCCTTTTCTATGGTTATGTTCCGAAGTCCCTTATCGTAGCTGAACCTGAAGTAGGTACTGCCTTCCAGCCTTTCAATTCCTGTACACACCGCCGTCTGGTCCACGTGCCCCTGCACAATATGCCCATCCAGCCGTGCCCCCAGCTGCATCCCTCTCTCAAGATTCACCCTGTCCCCCTGCTGCAGCGACCCCAGATTCGTCTTCTTCAGGGTCTCCTCGATGGCCGTAACGGTATATTCTGAAGCAGTTATATCCACTACCGTAAGGCAGACACCGTTGTGGGCAACGCTCTGGTCCACCTTCAGTTCCCGAGTGAATTCGGCTCTCACGGTAATATCCAGATTGGTCCCCGATTTCCTCAGCCCGGTGACCTCCCCCAGTTCTTCAATTATCCCTGTAAACATTGTAGTAGAATATGGTTATCTTTGTGGGGATAAATTTAATCATAAAAAAGGGGAACCATTATGAAGCCATCCGAAAATGTGAAATTGGGAATCAGCATCGGCGATTTGAACGGAATTGGGAGCGAGATCATCCTGAAAACCTTCGACGACCCCCGTATGCTGGAGCTTTGTACCCCCGTCATCTTCGCCTCTGCCAAGACCATCAGCGTCATCAAAAAGCTGCTGAATTCTGAACTCAACTTCCACGGAATCGAGGACGCTTCCCAGGCCCTCGACGGCAAGCTGAATGTGGTGAACGTATGGAAAGACTCCCCACAGATCAATTTTGGCGAAGAAGACAAGAAGATAGGAGAATACGCCTTTCTTTCCCTGGAAGCTGCCACAAAGGCTTTGAAGGAGGACTTGATCGATGTCCTGGTCACCGCCCCCATCAACAAACACACCATTCAGAGCGAGAACTTCAACTTCCCCGGACATACCGATTACCTCGCCAGGGAACTGGAAGGCAACAGCCTGATGTTCATGATCACCGACGACCTGAAGATTGGCCTTCTCACAGACCACGTGGCTGTAAAAGATGTGGCCCAGGCCATCACTCCACAGCTCATCGAGAAGAAGATAAACATCATTTACAAGACCCTGCAGCAGGATTTCAGCATCCGCCACCCCAAGATCGCGATGCTGGGAATAAACCCCCACAGCGGCGATAACGGCGTTATCGGAAGGGAAGATGAGGATATCATGAAACCCACGCTCGAAAAGCTGCGCAACCAGGGCAAGATGGTTTTCGGACCCTATTCCGCCGACAGCTTTTTCGGCTCTAAGACCTACCAGCAGTTTGATGCCATCATTGCAGCCTACCACGACCAGGGGCTTATTCCGTTCAAGACACTGTCTTTCGGGCAGGGGGTGAATTTCACTGCGGGCCTCAGCAAGGTACGCACTTCACCAGACCACGGGACGGCCTATGAGATCGCCGGAAAGAACCAGGCCGATGCCAATTCCTTCAAACAGGCCGTGTACAAAGGCATTGACATCTTCAGGAACAGACAGGAATACCACGAACTTGCCAAAAATGCCCTGAAAAAGCAAAGCAGGAAGATATAAACAAATTTTTGTTTATAAAGAAGTTGCAATTCATTAATTTTTATATCTTTGCACCCGCCTTATCCAGATGGAAAGGCACTCGAAACTGATGATGAAATGAGGAAGTTGAAAGATTACACCATTCCTTTTGTCGGATTGAAGCTTGGGAAACACCAGTTCGAGTACGAGATTGACAATGAGTTCTTTGAACATTTTGAATACGATGAATTTAACGGTGCCAACGTTAAGGTAGACCTCACTTTAGAGAAGAAAACCACCATGTTGGAGCTCACTTTTAAAGCATCGGGAACGGTGAATGTTTATTGCGACCTTACCAACGAACCCTATGACCAGCCCATCAGCAGCACGCTGTTACTGGTAGTGAAGTTCGGCGAGAGTTTCAATGACGACAACGAGGACCTTCTGATCCTTCCGCACGGAGAATATGAGATTGATGTAGCACAATACATCTACGAGCTCATCGTGCTGGCCGTCCCTTCAAAACGGATTCATCCTGGAGTGGAAGACGGTTCCCTTCAGTCTGATGTACTTGAAAAACTGGCGGAATTAAGTCCGAAAGAAAAGGAAATAAAAGAGGAAGAGGATATCGACCCTCGATGGAACAAATTAAAAAATTTATTAAACGATAAATAATACGCAGCAATGGCACATCCTAAGAGAAAGACTTCGAAAACAAGAAGAGATAAAAGAAGAACACATTATAAAGCCTCTGTTCCTCAAATTGCTACCGATCCAACTACCGGAGAGGCACATTTGTACCACAGGGCTCACTGGCACGAGGGGAAACTCTACTACCGTGGCCAAGTGTTGATCGACAATACCGAAGAGGTAGAAGCCTAATTGGCCCTACCTCCTGAAAGTTGCTCTAACTCTCACATTGTGAGAGTTTTTTGTTTTAAGTTGAAAAAGTGCTAAAAAGGCCTTAATTTGCACCGCTGTTTTCAGGAGATTTAGTAATTTCCGCGCTCGTAAGCCATGCTAATTACCTGAGTTCCAGTGCATAAAATAACATTTTATGAGTAATATCACAGCAGCCATTACCGCTGTAGGCAAATATGTTCCCGAGTACGTCTTGACCAATAAAATCCTCGAGACTATGGTCGATACCAATGACGAATGGATTACCACCAGGACCGGGATCAAGGAACGCCGACTTTTAAAAGACCCTGAAAAAGGAACCTCATACCTCGCTATTCAGGCAGCCAAGGACCTGCTTGAGAAATCAGAACTCGACCCCAAGGAAATAGACCTCATCATCCTGGCTACCGCCACCCCCGACCTTCCCGTTGCTGCCACCGCAGTCTACGTGGCCACCCAGATTGGGGCTACCAACGCTTTCGCCTACGACCTGCAGGCAGCCTGCTCCGGCTTCCTCTTTGGAATGTCAACCGCAGCCTCCTACATCCAGTCGGGCCGCTATAAAAAAGTACTCCTCATTGGTGCCGATAAGATGTCGTCAATCATTGATTATACCGACAGGGCTACCTGTATCATCTTCGGAGATGGTGCCGGGGCCGTGCTCTTTGAACCCAATACTGAAGGTTTCGGCCTGCAGGACGAGATGCTTAGAAGCAATGGCGATGGCCGTGACTTCCTGAAAATTGATGCCGGAGGCTCCCTAATGCCTGCTTCTGAAGAGACAGTGGCCCAAAAGAAACACTTCGTGCATCAGGACCGAAAGACAGTCTTCAAATTCGCTGTCTCAAATATGGCCGACATCAGTGAGGCCATCATGCAGCGCAACGGACTCACCAACGAGGATGTGGACTGGCTGGTGCCCCATCAGGCCAACCGCCGTATCATCGACGCGACCTCCAGCAGGATGAAGCTGGACGATTCCAAAGTTTTAATGAATATTCAGCGTTACGGAAATACCACCTCAGCAACTCTTCCGTTGTTACTGGGGGATTTCGAGAATCAGCTGAAAAAAGGAGATAATTTAATTTTTGCGTCATTTGGAGGAGGTTTCACCTGGGGATCTATCTATTTAAAATGGGCATACAATTCTTAAAATAAAACCCAATATTCAATATCAATATTATGGATTTAAAAGACATTCAGAATCTAATCAAATTCGTCGCTAAGTCGGGCGCCAGTGAAGTGAAACTGGAGATGGACGATGTAAAGATCACCATCAAGACCGGAGCCGAGGAAAACCGGGAAACCACCTACATCCAGCAACTCCCCCTTCAGGGAATGCAGCAGGCACAGCCTGTAGCGGCCCCTGCAGCTGCCCCCCAGGCGGCTGAAGCCCCTGCCGCAGCTCCTGCAGCAGCCGAAGATTCCAAATACATCACCATCAAATCCCCTATCATTGGAACCTTCTACCGCAAACCTTCTCCCGACAAGGATGCCTTCGTCGAAGTTGGAAAAAGCATCAAGGAAGGCGACGTCCTTTGCGTGATCGAGGCTATGAAGCTCTTCAACGAGATCGAGAGTGAGGTTTCCGGAAAGATCGTGAAGGTACTGGTTGACGATTCTTCCCCTGTGGAATTCGACCAGCCGTTATTTTTAGTAGATCCATCATAAGGAATTCAGAATTCAGAATACAGAATTCAGGATTAGC
>CBFGYW010000158.1:0-4899 GCA_965653085.1 uncultured Salinimicrobium sp. | reverse complement strand
TGTGCCATTTCTTGTTTATTCAAACCTGTATATCGCCCTGCAGGCGAAAGGCCGCACCCTGATAGATTTCGGGCTTCGCCGAGCCCAGGCCACAGGGGGATATTATGCCAGCCGGGCCGCCGTGATTGGGGGCTTCGTGGCCACCAGCAATACCCGCGCAGGAAGGGATTTTGGAATCCCGGTTTCCGGCACCATGTCCCATTCCTTTATACAAAGCTACGAGGATGAACTTACGGCTTTCAGGGAGTTTGCAGAGATCAATCCCGAAAATTCAGTGCTGCTCGTCGATACCTATAACACCCTGCAGAGCGGGGTTCCCAACGCCATTATCGTAGGAAAGGAAATGCAGCAGAGAAGCCAGAATCTGAAGGCCGTGAGGCTTGACAGTGGAGATCTGGCCTACCTGTCGCGGAAGACCCGGCAGATGCTGGATGAGGCGGGATTGCCTGAAGTGAAGATCGCGGTTTCGAATCAGCTGGATGAATTTCTGATCAAGAGTCTGCTGGAACAGGACGCCCCCATTGACATCTTCGGAGTGGGAACCAATCTGGTTACGGGAAAACCCGATGCCGCACTGGACGGGGTCTATAAGCTGGCCTATTTCAACGACCGACCCAGCATAAAACTTTCCGAAACCATAGAAAAGGTGACCCTCCCTCATAAAAAACAGGTATTCAGAATGCTGGACGACAATGGGAATTTCATCGGTGCCGATGTCATCACCCTTTCTGGTGAAGAGGCGCCCAAAAGGATGCTTCACCCCTTCGACCCGCTGAAAACGCTGAAGCTGGAGGATTTTCAGAAAGAGCCCCTGCTGCAGCTGGTAATGGAGAACGGAAAAAGGACCACTGCACCCCAGAGCCTGGAACAGATCAAGGCTTACAGTGAAATGAGGCTGGAGAAGCTGCCTTTGGAATACAAGCGGTTCTTCAACCCACATATTTACAAGATCGGCCTCAGTGAGCAGATGAAACAGGAAAGGGATAAGATCCTCAAGGAACATAAAATGAATGCATAAACATGAAAACACTGATATTAATTGATGTTCAAAATGATTTCATGCCAGGAGGCTCTCTTCCTGTACCTCACGGAAATGAGATCGTACCAGTAATCAACAGGATCATTGAACAATTTGACCTGATAGTAGCCACCCAGGACTGGCACCCGCAGTCGCATAAGAGTTTTGCTTCCAATCACCAAGGGAAGAACGAATTTGAAAAAATTGATCTCAACGGATACGACCAGACCCTCTGGCCCGACCACTGTGTTCAGAACACAATGGGTGCGGAACTGCATCCAATGCTAAACCCCGAGAGGATAGAAACCATTTTCAGGAAAGGAATGGATCCTGAAATTGACAGTTACAGCGGCTTTTACGACAACGGACATAAAAAATCCACTGGGTTGGCAGGATTCCTGAAGGAGAAAGGCGCAGAGGACGTTTATTTCTGCGGACTGGCTGCAGATATCTGTGTGTACTTCACCCTGCTGGACGCCCTGCAGGATGGGTTTTCTGCAACTCTTATTGAAGATGCTTCCCGCCCCCTGGATGTGGAAGGATTTGAAAAACTGAAAGAAGTCATAAAGGAAAAAGGAGCGCGTATAGTTAGTTCGGAAGATTTACTATAGATCTTCCCTCTGGGCAGTAATCTCTCAGGCCTTACCCTCTCCTATTCGACTCTTGCTTCACATTTGCCGGTGCCATCGCCTGGTGAACCACCAGACCCCGGCCTGCAGGAATCCTGTGAGAACTGCTGAGACTAGGATGTTCTGAACAGCGGTAAACACCCCGAGGGTATAATTATCCTCAAAGGAAGACGGGACCTGAAATAGATTTACTGCCATCTGGGTATAGGTCCCAAAGATACAGAAGGCAACAAACAGGAAGCCGTAGGTGAGGGTAAAGAAGAGGTTGCGCTTGCGGGTCCATTTATAATAGATTCCCATACTGACAAGGAAAACCCAGCTGATCCAGATGCTGATTTGGTAGTTCAGCAGCCTATCTTCTATCTGGTCAAGGTTTGTGGCATCTGAGATTGCCTGGTCCAACTGGAAGAGAGTGAAAATGGGATAAAGCAGAATTATCCCGAACAACACCAGTAATATTCCCTTCTTCCCCATTACCCCTTTCTTACAAACAGATAAATTTAGGCCATAATCCTTCATATTCAGGCCAAATGGCTGTTATTTTTAATCTAAAGTACTAACCTCCAGGGTACCAGCTCCATATTTCAGCCTCAGATTACCCCAATATAAGCCGTAGCTCACCCCAATTTTAAGGGGTTAGAAAGGGGTAAGCTACGGGTGAGATAGGGGTAAGCAAGGGGTGAGCTCCGGAGTTGGCAGGGTGATATACAGGTTTGAATAAACAAGAAATGGCACATTCGTCCAGCCCTACCGGAGGCGTTTCAACGAATAAAAAAGGGTCATCATTACTGATGACCCTTCTGAGTATACTTCTGTTTCGGTTTTTATTTGGCGATATTCACTGCTCTGGTTTCCCTGATAACCGTGATCTTCACCTGCCCCGGATAGGTCATATCTGTCTGGATCTTCTGGGATATCTCGAAAGACAGGTTGGCTGCCTTCTCGTCAGATACCTTCTCGCTCTCCACAATTACCCGCAGTTCACGACCCGCCTGGATGGCATAGGCTTTCTTGACTCCGTTGAAGCCGAAGGCGATATCCTCAAGGTCCTTAAGTCGCTGGATGTATGAATCCAGCACCTGGCGTCTTGCGCCTGGTCTCGCACCGCTGATGGCATCGCATACCTGTACGATTGGAGACAGCAATGAAGTCATCTCTATTTCGTCGTGGTGGGCTCCTATGGCATTGCAGACTTCAGGTTTTTCTCCGTATTTCTCAGCCCACTGCATTCCAAGGATTGCGTGTGGTACTTCGGTTTCTGAATCCGGCACCTTTCCTATATCGTGCAGAAGTCCGGCCCTCTTGGCAAGTTTTGGGTTCAGTCCGAGTTCTGCAGCCATCACGCCACAAAGTTTGGCAACTTCGCGGGAGTGCTGCAGCAGGTTCTGCCCATAAGAGGAGCGGTATTTCATTCTACCTACAATTCTGATTAATTCAGGATGTAATCCATGAATACCAAGATCTATAACAGTTCTCTTTCCAACTTCAATGATCTCCTCCTCTATCTGTTTGGTGGTTTTCTTCACCACCTCCTCGATACGCGCCGGGTGGATCCTTCCATCAGTAACTAATTTATGAAGGGATAGCCTGGCTACCTCTCTTCTTACGGAATCAAAGCAGGATAGAATGATCGCTTCCGGGGTATCATCCACGATGATCTCCACTCCCGTTGCTGCCTCGATAGCCCTGATGTTTCTTCCTTCCCTTCCGATAATGCGGCCTTTCACGTCGTCGCTCTCAAGGTTGAATACAGAGACACAGTTGTCGATGGCTTCCTCGGTTCCAATTCTCTGGATGGTGTTGATAATGATCTTCTTGGCCTCCTGCTGTGCTGTAAGCTTGGCTTCCTCAATGGTATCCTGCACCATCGCCATGGCATCGGCCTTGGCAGAGTCTTTCAGGGATTCCACCAGCTGGGCTTTGGCTTCCTGGGCCGATAATCCGGAGATCACCTCCAGCTGCTGTACCTTGCTCTGGTGCAGCTTCTCGATTTCCTGCTGTTTTTTCTCGAGGAATTCATTGCGGTGGTCGTAGTCCTGGATCTTTTCCTCCAGGTCCTTGCTTAGGTTCTTGTGTTTTGCCAGTTCACTGGAAATCTGGGATTCCTTGTCGCGTACCCTCTTCTCGGCATCGGCTATCTTTTTGTCCCTGCCCAGGATCACCTTTTCGTGCTCGGTCTTTAGTTCGATGAATTTTTCCTTGGCCTGCAGGATCTTGTCTTTTTTGATGTTCTCGGCGTCCTGCTTGGCCTCCTTAAGGATGGCAGCCGCCGATCTCTTTGCCCGCTGGATCACCTTGGAAGCATTGGATCTTTCAAGGATCTTGGCGATCACGAATCCAAGTGCAAGACAGACAATTGAGGCAATAATAGTTATCGTAGTTGTTGTTTCCATATTTAAAATTTATGTATAAAAAAAGCCTGTATTAGTACTGGTTTTGTATAAACTCTTTAAACCAAGTTTAGGGCTAACAAGCTGATCGAGTATCCGCTCTAAGACGGCTCGCTCTTACAACTTAAACTCACCCTCTTTAAAGAATTGATGTTGAGTTTATCAAAAAAAATTAACTAATACAGGCAGTAATCTTTATGTCTTCTTTAGATCAGCAATTACACCAGCTGCTTTTGAAGAAGATCGTTGAGCTTTCTCAATTTCTCTTCGGCCAGTAGCACGTGGCTTTCATTGTTGATGGTCTTTTGTTCCGTTTGGGCAGCAAACTGCAAGGCACACATCGCCAGCACATCCTGCTTATCCCTAACGGCGTAATTCTGTTCAAATTGCTTTATCATGGCCTCAATCTGTTTGGCAGCCTTCCGCAGACCTTCCTCCTGTTCGGGAAGAACTGTCATTGGATATACCCTGTCGGCGATCGTGACCTTAATTTTAAGCTTCTCTGACATATTCTTTTCTATTCGGAAAGTTGAACTATACACTGGTCAATTTCCCTTATCAAGCCGTTTATCCGCAGCTTGGTTTCTTTTTTATAATCATTACTGCCCAGCAACGCATTGGCAGCTTTCAGAGTCTGGATCTTACTTTCAGAAGCCATCAGGCTTTCCTGTAATTGCCGGTTCTCAACCTGAGAATTGTTAAAATCTTTAAGTAAACCGGTGTGTTTCTGCTCCAGATCTTTGTACTTCTGAAGCAATTCCCCCAGCCTATTTTCAAGGGTATCAACTAATTCGGTTAAATTACTCATTAAAGCTATCCGTGCTGCTTATTCTTACAAAGTTAACATACGGATTTAAATATA
>CBFGYW010000157.1:0-4904 GCA_965653085.1 uncultured Salinimicrobium sp. | reverse complement strand
TTAAGAAAAATAGCACGGATTTCAGGGGAAAATGGCAGAGGCTTCAATGGAGGAAACGCTGAAGAGGTGGAAAGGATTCCACTTTCGGTAAGGGTTCGGGACGTGGAGATAGGCCCTGAAGGTGCAGTATATGTGATCTCGGATTCTGAAGAGGGAATGGTGCTGCGGCTTGAAAAAATGAAGGAAAAGTAAAAATATTCAAATAGAATTTATGTTCTGAATCATTCAGTTTTAGGACCAGGAAGTTGAAGGGAAAAATATGAAACCAAGAATATCCGTACTCACTTTAGGCGTAACAGATCTGGAACGCTCCCTGCAGTTTTACAGGGAAGGCCTCGGCCTTTCAACGGAAGGAATCGTAGGGAGGGAATTTGAAATGGGTTCTGTGGTATTCTTCGAACTTCAGAACGGACTGAAACTGGCCCTGTGGCCCCGGGAAAATATTGCAAAGGATACCAGTCTGCCGGATCAGGGCACCTCAGCCACCGGCTTCACCATTGGGCACAATGTCTCCTCGCGGGAGGAGGTTGATAGTGTAATGAAGGAGGCCGAAACAGCAGGAGCCACCATCGTAAAACCTGCGGTAGACACCTTCTATGGCGGCTATGCAGGATATTTCCAGGATCCCGATGGACATCTATGGGAAGTAGTCTGGAATCCTCAATTTAAGGCAGAGTAAAGCCATCTTTAAGGTACCTCCAAACTTATTCAGACTCGAGCTTCTGGAAACCTGTGATCATAAACTTCTGTACTGAAATTAGCCGAATTCACATTCTTAACGGCCGGATAGTCAGCTCATCTATCAGTACATTATCGGGAGTTTCCAGCAGATAGATCAGAGTATCCGCCAGCTCGTGAGGCTGGAGCATCTTGGGGCTGGGTTCTATGCCCGAAGCCTCAAAGAACCCGGTTTCTATTGACCCGGGGTTCACACAGCTCACCTTGATATTGAAGCCCCGAAGCTCCTTGAAAAGGCCTTCACTGAAGCCCTGGATGGCATACTTGGTGGCGCTATAGGCCGATTTCTGAGAACTGCTGACCTTCCCCAGGATGGAACCTATATTGATGATATGGCTGCTGCTTTCCACAGCCTTCATCAGCGGAACCACTGCAGAGGTGAGATAAAAAACTGCGTTGAGGTTGGTGTTCACCATCTGGTGCCATTGATCCGGGGTGAAAGCATCAATATCTTCAAAATATCCCGCTCCCGCATTGTTGATCAGGATATCCGGAACATTGCCTTCAGAAAAGCTTTCAGAAACCCAAGAACGGACTTTCTCCTCCTGAGTGATGTCGAGGATCACCGGTTCGAAAAGGTCGCCCCATTCCTTCGCCATTGCCTCCAGTTCACTTTCACTGCGGGATAAGCCATAAACCCTGGCGCCTTTTTTCAGCAGGGCTTCAGCAACCGCTTTCCCCAGCCCGCGGCTGACGCCGGTGACTATGGCTGTCTTTGAATTTAATTGCATCTTACGATCTTCAGATTAAGTTATAGCTCTGGTTTGGATTGCCGTCCTCCCACGGTAAAGAAGAAACTTCTTTTAATGGTCTGGTCCCTCCCCTGCTTTTTATCAGTAAACAGAAACCAGGATGAGAAATTCCCTAGGGGTTGCCCATGGTATTCCCGGTCTGTTTCTGTTCGGGGATATCCATTTCATCAATGGCCAGGGCGGCGTGGGCATAGGCTCCCCCTGCCCGCATCTCTGAAGCTACCCAGATGGCTTCCATCAGCTCCTCATTGGTGGCACCTTTCCGAAGCGCGATTTTGGTATGGCCTTTAATGCAATAGGGGCACTGGGTTACGTGCGCCACCGCAACGGCGATAATCTGTTTGGTTTTTTCGTCCAGGGCTCCTGCCTTAAACACCTCTTTGCTCCAGTTCCTGAAGGCTTCTGTGATTCCGGGGGCAAGGTCTGCCCGCTTCTTTGACATCTCCGGAGTCGCCGGAGGGAAGATTGGCTTGTTTTCCATAATATTTGCTAGTTTATTTCTGAAGGTCCGGTTACCGAACGTATTGCCTGTGCATAAAGTTATTAATAAAAAAGCAAACCTTCCTCCGAAAACCGGAAGAAGGTTTCCCTGACAAGTCACTACAGCTCCCTACATTATCTGCAATGACCGATGCCCTTTTATTTGTAGGTGACCATCCTTCCCCATACATCGTTGGTACCCCAGATGCCCTGCCGCATACATTCAAGCTGGACAAGCTGGCTGTGGTCCACAAAAAGATTGACCTCAGACCCGTAGTTCTTCAGGTACCATTTAAAGACCTGGGGATCTGCTGCCTCAAACATCACATTTTCCAGCCCCAGCTCATTAATGAATTTGGCCGGCACTCCCACCCTCCACGGGTTCGCATTTTCGGTAACGCCCTCAGATTCCATCATTATGATGTAAGCTCCGGCATCAAGGAAGCGTTTTGCCTGCCTGATGGCGTAATCCACGTCCTGTACCCCTTCTGCCTGCAGCTCCCCGGCAGTGGTATCGCCCCCTGCCCCAAACTGGATCCCTACCTCTGGTTTCGCCTTCAGCCCTGCCTTCTGCACGTCTTCAATCACCCGTAGCCAGTCATCTGTGGGAATGGAGATGAAGCCTGTCGAGATCTCAATGATGTCGAAGCCCAGAGCCTTGCATTCGTCAATGTATTTCTTCACCGAAGCCTTGCCCTTGGTCAGCACGTATTCCATAAATCCCCCGGTGGAGACCATCACGCCATACTGGTGCGCCAGATCGTTGATGGCTCTTATCTTCTCGGGATTCATAAAGGTGAAGGAGCCCCCTGCAAATTTGATGCTGTCCACGTAATTTCCGCTGGTCTCCAGGATGTCCCTGAAATAGCTGAGGCCGAAGTTGGAATAGTAGGCGGCACGGATCTCTGTCAATCCGGTTTTTCGGGGTTTCAGGGGCCGGTCGTTACGCTGCAGCCAATCGAAGGCTACGGGATTGGTGATAAAACTGTCAGGGGCCTGGATTTCCTTATCCAGAATTGCCATGTCTTGTTGTTCGAGTATCATGATATTTATTTTTTCTGATTATTTAATTGTTTCCTCTGAATGGATCCTGTCCCGAGGGCGGGCCGGTCCCGGAGAAAAGTTCTTTCCGGGAGGCCCGGCTCCAGATCAGGCGCAGACTTAGCAGGATTCCTTTACCTTCTCCAGCAACGCCATCAGTTCCCTGATGCTGTAGTTTTCAAGGTCCTGCACCACCGCAATGATCTCCCTTCGAAGGGCTTCATCCACGGGGGCGGCGAGGTTGTTGAACTTGTCGATGATGAAATCCCAGGAGGCAGGACGGGAGGTGAAGCCTTCATAATCGGTTTTGGCGATACGGAGCTCTCTGCCATCCTTGAACCTGATAACGATATCGCAGGCCATCTTCTTCGGAAAACAGTCGGAATAGGCTTTATTTTCATAAACCTGCACCTTTTTCAATAGCTGCTGAATATCCTCGCGCTGTATCCGTTCCTGAAGATATTGTTGCGGAAGCACGTTGCCGTCGAGCAGCAGGGCTGCCATCATATAGGGCAGACTATGATCGGCTTCTTCCTTGATGCGGATATTCGTCTTCCCGCCTTCTTCTCCCCCGCCAATGATGTCATAGACCACTTTGAAGGTGTTCAGAACGATGGAATCAATAGCTTCAGGATCGAAATCTTCAGACTTCAGCAGGTCCTGAAGCCCTTCAAGTGTGGATTGGGAATGGATCTCGGCATTGAATTTCTTGATGATGGTTCTGGTCACCTTTTCAAGATCCTCGTTCTCCCAGTCGATGCTGAAATCCCCGGCGATGCTTTCCCTGAAGCCTTTATTGCCCTCAAACACTTCCTCGGGGCCGGTGATCCCTCTTTTGGCGAGGAAGGCAGCGTGGGTGGAGGTCCAGCCGGTGGAGGGGAAGGCGAGGCCCTTCCAGTGAGACAGATTTCCCGTCCTGGTAACCCTCAGCGCGTTATAGGCTGTAGCCGCTATGGCAATGGCATTGGCGGTTTTCTCTTCAGAAAGGCCCAGTGCATAAGAGGCCCCTGCGGCAGCTCCATAAGCTCCCTGAACCGTATGGTCAAAGCCCTTGTCGCGCACCGGAGCCTCATCGCTCAGGCGGCACTGCACCTGGTAAGCTATTGCCAGGGCGGTAAGAAATTCCTTCCCGCTGCGATCGGCATATTCGGCGGCAGCCAGGATGCTTCCAATATTATCAGAAGGGTGACAGGTCTCATTTTTGGCGAGGTAGCTGTCGTTGAAATCGAGGTAACGGACGAGGGCCGAATTGTAGAGGGCTGCTCTGTCGGGGGCAGTCCTTCCACCGCCTATGAGTCCGGAGAGGGGATTCCCTCCAAAGTCCTCGAGCTGTTCCTTCAGCATCTTTACCGGTTCCCCCTGCAGGGCCCCTATGGCGCACCCCAGGGAATCCAGGAGCCTGATCTTTAATTCCCGGACCGCAGGTTCAGAGAGCTGGGAATAATCCCGGGACTGGACGAATTTTGCGAGTTTCTGTACTTCAGTCATGGCTTTATGTTTTAAATTTTTCTTTGTTACTGAGGTAAAATTACCTCCAAGGCAGCCCAGAAGCAATGACACAAAGGCGATTGGGATTATGGGTAAAAGCGATTACGGAATTATAAAAAGAGATGGAACTCGATATCTGCCTCCAGTTCGGAAGAAATACTTTCAGAAAAGAAAAAGGATGTTCTAGATCTCCTGCCTGGCGCAGATATGTTCCGGGATGCTTTTGATGATCTCCTTCTGAATGACCTTCGAGATCCGGTTCTTTTCAAAGCCCCGGGGCGCGATGAAGCTGATGGTCCTGGTGAGCACGGGCTCCTGGATGTGCCGGATCATCTCTCTCCTGCGGTCGCCCATATACTGGCAGGCGAGCTGGGGCAAAAGGGTGATTCCCCCATTGCGGTCGAT
>CBFGYW010000156.1:0-4905 GCA_965653085.1 uncultured Salinimicrobium sp. | reverse complement strand
AGGGCTCCACGGTAGTAGGGAAATTGTGAGTCTCGGCCTTCAGGGAGATTACTGAATCAAAATCAGTTTTTTTATAGTAATCAGGCTTGTCTGCTGATTTGGGGGCGAACTGCTCCACCCTTGGCCCCTTCACGAATGCCACGTTATCTTTGTATGCAGAAACAATCCCATTAGGATTGACTTCAGAGGTTTTCCGGATAAGTTTAAATAAAGAGGAAGGCTTTTCTTCTCCGTCTATCACAAAGGTCCCGTTGAAGATCTTGTGACGACAATGTTCCGAATTCACCTGTGAAAAACCAAATACCTCAGAATCGGTAAGTTTCCTTCCCAGCTTCCCTGAAAGCTCCTGCAGGTAATCCACTTCTTCGGAATTCAGGGCAAGACCTTCCTGCTCGTTGAAACCTGCTATGTCCTCGACTTCCAGAATGGGTTCGGGTTTAATATCCACGGTGAAAATATCCTGATTCAGGCCCTCATATTTCTGGGAGAGCATGGGGTCGTAATCGTCGAAGTGACGGTCCACTTTGTGAAATTCTTCTATTCTTATGATGCCTTCGATCCCCATGTTCTGGGTGATCTCCACGGCATTAGTGCTCCAGGGGGTGATCATGGCGGCCCTGGGACCAACAAAAAAATCTGCCAGAGCAGATTTGTCAAGGTAGATGGCGTCGCCGAAGAGCCAGTCTAATTTTGCAATGTTCTCGGCCGATAGGGCCTTATGCGTCTGTACCGCAAATACCGTGTTGGGGAGGTTTCCGAAGAAAAGGATCATCCTGATTTGTTTTGTGTTGTTGTAAGGCAAATTTACATTTTTTATAATGATTTCTTTTTGGGAAGCAGCCACGAATACACGAATTTTTTTTAGGGAATTATTTATGTGATTTGCTTTCATTTCGACTGAGGGTGCGGGTGATCTTCAAAACAAATTGCCACTAGGGCAGGAATCTTCAGATTCCCGTAGCTCGTACGTAAATCTGAAGATCGCACCCAGTCAATAACCGAAGCTATAATTCTCCAAGCCCCTCTGCCAGATCCATCTCCAGTACTTCCCAGTCCTCCGGATCATAATTGATTTTGGGCACTATGGCTGATGTCTTCCGCCTCAGCGTTACATCCCTGGCGAAATCCTCACCCCCGGGTTGTCCAATAATATCCACCAGCTCTCCATCCTTGAAGAGGCCGACCACGTCATTACCGTTAAAGTCAATGATGCCCCCTCCCATGAGCAGGTGGGCCTTTTCGAGAATTGCCTGAACAGAACGGGAATGTGCCAGTACAAAGGTTTCTCCGTGTGCGAGGCTGCCTTCCAGCTTCTTCTCATCGCCCCATTCCGTATTCTCATTGGAAATCTTTTTCAGGGAATAGGAGCCAAGGTCAATTACGTTACCCGTGAGATTGGCAATCTCCAGGGCTTTGTTATAGCTGCTGCCTTCCAGGTATTCAGAAAGGAACAAGACGCCAGAAGAAGTTTCCGGCGGCGTCACCTCGGGAGCCTCAGTTTTAAATTCCAGAGGTGCACTTTCCTCTGAAACATTGCCGTAGATATCCCGCGCGATGATACTGATGGAGTATTCCGTCCCTTCCGAGAGGTCTCCAACAGTGAATTCCGTTGTGGTAGTTGTGGCCAGGAATGCGCTGTCCAGGTATAGATCGTAATCCTGAATACCGGCATTGTCTGTGGAACTTTCCCAGAAAAAGCTGACACTGCTGCGGGTGATCTCGCTGATGGTGAGGCCCTGCGGAATACTGGGCGCTTCGGAATCTACTTCCGTAGATGCTTCCAAAGTAGGGCTCCTCGCCGATGTATTTCCCGAGACATCCACAGCAGCTACCGACAGGGAATACGAATTCCCGGGACTCAATCCGGCAATCGTCGAGCTCGTACCGGTAACCTCTGCGATCTTTGCAGCGTCTTTATAAACATAATATTTCGCAACCCGATCATTATCCGAGGAAGCTTTCCATGCCAGATCCAGGCTCTCGAAGGTCTTCCCGGTAATGCTCAGTTCCTGTGGGATGGAAGGTGGCTCTGTGTCCTTCTCCTCCTTTGGTGGTGGTTCTTCGAATTTGGGCTCCTCCGTTTCCGGATCCTCCATACTACAGGCGTAAATAAAAATCAGGGGCAGAGTAGAGAGGAGTAAGTATCGTCTCATCCTGATCTTCAATATATTTGTTAGGTAGACCTAAGATAGTAAATTTTTAATTCACAAATACCTAGAAATGAAATAAATAGACGATAATTAAGAATTATTTTCCAGGCCAGGGAATGACTGAAATTCTGGATAAAATTTAAATTCAGCTCTTAAAGTTCAGCCTTACAAAATCCTCCCACTCCTCAAATTTCTCAGGCCTCATCACCTTTTCCATTTTAACCTGACCGCCCTTTTTCTTGTTCTTGGCATTCCACTCGTAAAATATATCAGGAGGGATGCTTACCACCTCCACCCCTTTAAGGGCTTTCCCTCGTGCAGAGCGATAGGATCGGTTGCCTTTCAGGATCTCGTCCAGGCCCTCGGCAAGTTTTTTATTTTCAGCCTCTCCTTCAGTTCCAAGATACCATTTGTGATAGAAAGAGTCTTCTTTCCGGATAACGGAAATGGTGAATTCGGGGACTTTTATGTTGAATTTTTCCTCGAGTTCCTGTACCGCTTCGGTCATTTTATTTACCGATAGCTGTTCTCCCACGACATTCAGAAAAAATTTTGTTCTTCCCGTTATTTCGATCTCTTTCCGGTCCACGTCTGTGAATTTGATGGTGTCTCCAATGATATACCTCCAGGCACCTGCAACTGTACTTATAATCAGCACATATTCTTCATTTTCCTGAACCTGTTCAAGGGGAATACAGGGAGCCTCGGGTTTCAGGCTGCCATCTTCATTTATGTATTCAGGTTTAAAAGGAACAAATTCAAAGTAGATTCCGTTGTCCAGCACCAGCTTCATGGCACTGGTCTCTGGCCTGGACTGGAAGGCCAGGAAACCTTCGGAAGCGAGATAGGTGTCGATCACAATAACCGGGTGGGCCAGCAGTTCATTGAAGCTTTTCTCGTATGTTCCGAAAGCCACCCCGCCAGAGGAATACACCATCAGGTTGGGCCAGATCTGGTGGATGTTATCCACCTTATGGTGTTCGAGGATCTTCTTGATCATCAACTCTGTCCAGGAAGGAATACCAGTAATGGCCCCGATGTCCCAGTTCTTTGCTTCCTCTGCTATCTTCTGCACTTTTTCATCCCAATCCTCGATCTGCGCTATTTCGGCTCCGGGCTTATAGAAATTCCGAAACCAGAAGGGGATATTGCTGGCACTGATTCCGCTGATCTCGCCTTCCTGATGGTCTTCTATTTCCTCCAGGCCGGTGGAACTGCCCAGCATCATGATCTCCTTTTCGAAAAAATCAGAGGGGAGATCATAATTGGCTAAAGAACCCACCTGCTTTATTCCCGTCTGCCGAATGGCTTCCACCATATCATCAGTCACGGGGATCTTCTTGCTCTCCTTTCCGGTAGTCCCGGAAGAAAGGGCAAAATAGGGCGGTTTCCCGGGCCCGGTGACGTTTTCTTCTCCCTGATGGTATTTGCCCCACCATTCTTCATTTATCCTGTTATAATCGAAATATGGAAGTTTTTCTGAAAAGGACCTGCGGATATCTTCTGATTCCAGGATCTCCTCAAAGCCATAGTGCTGCCCAAAGGCAGTGTCTCTGGCTTTTTTCAGAAGGTTTCTCAAAACTTTCTCCTGTGCTTCCAGGGCATCAGGTTCTGTGGTTATGGAATCGCGGAAATCTATTAATCCTTTGATGATGGATCCGAGAATAGGCATGGTTAAAACTTTTATTCCCTGAAGATACCAAAAGAAAAAAGCATCTATTTTGAGCCTAGGGGAAATTATAAATACTTTAACCAAAAGGCGTTCGCTGCATAGGCTTTTACGCCTAGGCCCGTGCCTTTACCCCTCAGCCGACTCCTTCTGCACCTTCTCCTGTAGCATTTTGATCTCATCCCGCAATTTGGCAGCCGTCATGAAATCCAGATCTTTGGCAGCAGCCTCCATGGCTTTGCGTTTTTCGCGAATCCGTTTTTCGAGCTGGGCTTTGGTAAAATAGGCGGTTTCCTCTTCAGCAGCTTTCAGGCCGGGGGCGATATCAAATTTGTAGGGCTCCTCTTTTTTCCTGACAAGATAATTTTCGAAAGATTTCTTCAGTGCGGTCGGAGTAATGTTATTTTCTTCATTGTACCGAAGCTGTTTTTCCCTTCGATAGGTGGTTTCATCTATCGTTTTCTGCATACTATCCGTGATCTTGTCAGCATAAAGAATGGCCTTCCCCTCCAGATGCCTTGCCGCCCGACCAATGGTCTGGGTCAGTGAGCGGGAGCTCCTCAGGAACCCTTCTTTGTCAGCATCCAGAATGGCTACCAGCGAAACTTCAGGAAGGTCCAGCCCCTCCCTTAAAAGGTTCACTCCCACCAGCACATCAAAAAGACCTTTCCGCAGGTCCTGCATAATTTCCACCCGCTCCAGGGTATCCACGTCACTGTGGATATAGCGGCAGCGGACGTTTATCCGAGTGAGGTATTTAGTGAGCTCTTCCGCCATCCGCTTGGTAAGGGTAGTTACCAGAATTCTCTGGTCTTTTTCTATCCGTACGTGAATCTCCTCGATGAGGTCGTCAATCTGGTTCAGGCTTGGCTTTACTTCAATGATCGGATCCAGAAGCCCCGTAGGCCTTATAACCTGCTCCACATAAAGCCCTTCTGTTTTCTGAAGTTCATAATCTGCAGGGGTGGCACTCACATAGATCACCTGATTCTGTAGAGCCTCAAACTCCTCAAACTTCAGCGGACGGTTGTCCATCGCTGCCGGAAGCCTAAAGCCGTAGTCCACAAGTGTTTCCTTCCTGGAACG
>CBFGYW010000155.1:0-4917 GCA_965653085.1 uncultured Salinimicrobium sp. | reverse complement strand
TGAGCCAGGAGCTGAAAAGGGTGCCGGTGTCGGGGTGGGCCTCCTCGAGGCTGTTGGTAAGGAAGATGCGGAAGCGCTGGTCCTCGGTGGGTTTGTAGCCGGTCTCGGTGAGCAGCATGTCCATCTGTAAGTGCGCCATGGCATAACTGGCCATCAGCAGCTCGAAGCCGTTGAGGCGGGGGATCAGGTTCTCGTTCACATACTTGCTCCAGATCCCCTGCTGGCCTTCAAATTTTTTATAAATGTGTTTCACCACCTCGGAAAGAAAGGTGCCGGTACCGGTGGCAGGGTCGAAGATCTGTACCTTGTGCACCTCCTTCTCGTAGTCGCGCATTCCTGAAGAATAGCGCTTGTCGTGGGTAGGCACCTTCACCGTAATTTTGGTCTTGCTGGAGTCGGCCAGGCCCTGGGGAAGTCTGAACTCCGTTTTCAGAATCTCATCCACCGCCCTCACGATGAAGTTCACCACGGGCTGCGGGGTGTACCAAACTCCGCGGGCTTTACGTAAACTGGGGCTGTATTCGCCGAGGAAGGTTTCGTAGAAATGCACCACGGGGTCTTCCTGCTTGGTGGCCCTTCCGAAGTTGCGCATGATCTTCGCCACATCGGAAGCCAGGAAGATGTTCACCAGCTCGTCGACGATCCACACCAGCCGGTCGTCGAGATCGAAGCCTGCGATATCCTGGAACAGTTTCCGAAGGAAGGGATTGCTCTTTGGAATAAGCTGTGCGGCCTCCATGCGGGAGAAGGTGGGCAGGGTAGGGTCGTGATAGCGGGCGGCGAACATGCCGTAGGCGATGGTCTGGGCGTAGATATCGGCGAAGGACTTGTTGTTGATGTCGTGGATGAGCATCTGCTGGAAGCTGAGCTTCTGACTCTTGAGGCTGGTGTTGCGCTCGTGGGTGTCGTCATTGTTCAGCGACTTCTCGATCACGTCGGCCATCAGCCGGGCCTTTCCTGCCATCATCCTGGCCAGGCGGGTAGGCGATTTAATGCTCTGAGAGACGACCAGCACGAAATCCTTTATCAGGTGTTCAAATTCGGGAAAACTTCCGTCTAAAGGCTTTATTTCGCCTCCTGAGAGTTCTCCTATGCGTACCTCGGTAATAAACTCGCCTTCCCGGAAGAACTGGAAGTGGAGGTAATCGGTGATGATGAGGTTGGAGAGCCCCGCCTTATAGCGCTCGAACTGCTCCTTCAGCTGCTTGCTTTGCAGGTTCACCCCAATATCCTTGGCCTCGATATAGCCCACGGGCACCTCCTTCCGTGTTAGCACATAATCGGGCGCTCCGCAGCTCACGCGGCTGGGCTCGTTGGTCACCAGGATCTCGGGCAGCAGGTGCATCAGCAGCTGCTGCAGGTCTCCTCGGTAGGAGTGCTCGGTGGCGGCGCCGGTCTTGTAGAGGGAGTTTAAACGGGAGATATATTGAGAGGTATTCATGAATGGCGGTTTAGCAGGAAGCAAGATAAAAATTAATTAACAAAGTTTTAGTATATTTCGGGGGTTGGAGGTTAGAGCAGCTTTATTTCCGGATACTCATGTAAAAAATTTGATGCAGTTTTAGACCTAATAAAAAAAATACAACAATGAGTATAATTTTAGAGTCATCGTTAAGATTTTAATAGAATGAAGAATGCAATTAGCGTACAGGAGAAACTTGATGAACTTCTTGCTCAGAATTATGAGAATGAGGTAGTTGAATTTAAGGAGGCTAAAAGGAAGTATGAATTCGACAAAATTGGTCAGTATTTCTCTGCACTTTCCAATGAAGCTAATTTAAAAGCTGTTTCCTCTGCCTGGCTTGTTTTTGGAATTAGAGATAAGGACAAGCAATTTGTAGATTCGAAATTTAAATTGGATACAGCGAGCCTTCATAAGTTAAAAGCTGATATTGCAAATCACACCACGAACAGAATCACTTTTATTGAAATATATGAACTATGGTCTTCTAATGGCAGGGTGATCTTATTTGAAATACCTGCTGCACCCAAAGGAATACCAGTAGCATGGAAAGGCCATTATTTCGGAAGAGATGCGTCGGAACTACAACCTCTGAACCTTGAGGAGATTGAAAGGATAAGAGCTCAGGCCAATGAAGTAGATTGGAGTGCGGGAATTATTGAGGCCGCAGGATTGGAAGATCTGGCTCCTGAAGCCATAGAGAGAGCAAAGCATTCATACAAGACAAAGAATCCTCATTTATCTGAGGCTATTGAAATATGGGATACTGCTACTTTTCTAAATAAAGCAAAAGTGACAATCAAGGGCAAAATTACAAGAACTGCCATATTACTTCTAGGGAAATCCGAATCTGAGCACTTTTTAAGTCCTTCAACAGCCAAAATTACCTGGATATTAAAAGACAGGGACAATCTTGAAAAGGATTATGCCCACTTTAATTGTCCTTTATTGACAAGTTCAGAAAGTGTATATGGCAAGATTAGAAATTTAAAGTATAGATATATTCCTGATGGCACCCTTTTTCCAGAAGAGGTAGATCAGTATGATCCTTATATTATTAGAGAAGCGTTGAATAACTGTATTGCCCATCAGGATTATACATTAGGAGGTAAAATTGTAGTAGTTGAGAATGAAGAGGGGCAACTTATTTTCAGCAATTCTGGTGCCTTTATACCACAAACAATAGAAGAAGTCGTGGTTGGAGATGCACCGGAATTCAGATACCGAAATAAATTTCTTGCCGAAGCAATGGTCAATCTCAACATGATAGACACTATTGGAAGTGGAATAAAAAAAATGTTTCAAATTCAGAGAAAGAAATATTTCCCTTTACCCGAATACGACCTTACCCAGAACAAAGTGAAGGTGACGATTACAGGAAAAGTTGTTGATGTAAATTACGCCAAGAAATTAGCGGCAGTACCAGATCTGAGTCTGTTGGACATTATTTCCTTAGACAAAGTCGTTAAGAATAAAATTTTAAGGGATGATGAAGTCAAACAGCTGAAGTCCAAAAATCTAATTGAAGGCAGGAAACCTAATTTCCATATTTCCGCAACAGTTGCAGGTGCTACTGGAGAACGTAGTTCCTACATAAAGATGAGAGGCTTTAAAGATGACCATTATAAGAAAATGGTGTTGGAGTATATTGAGAAATATGGAAGTGCGTCTAAAGAAGATATAGATGGCCTTATATTAGATATACTTCCAGATGTATTAGATGATAAACAAAAGTCCAATAAAGTAAGAAATATGATCTACGCCATGTCTAAACGAGACAAGACTATTGAAAATAAAGGAACTAAACGTAACCCTATATGGAAGCGTAGTTTATCTAATTAAAGAATGTTTAGATAGACTTAGATAAACATTTAGATAAACATTTAGATAAACTTTTTGATTCATCTTCTTATAATAGTCAATGAGCATAAAAAAATATTTTTATTACATCATATTATTGGCATCACCGGTATGTATCGGGCAGACTGTCACAATTGATCCAGACGGAGACTTCACTACTGATAATCCTTCCAACTTCTTTGAATGCAAAATGGCAGATAATCTTTTTGAGGAAGGAGTAGCCGAAATTCAGGTTCTTGACACGGAAATAATTTATATTAAGAACGAATCCAATACAGGTACTTACGGCACACATATATCATTTAAAATTGATAAAACAAAAACGGTTTGCGGCGTTGACTACTATACCTGGGATGATCTGGAAGATGGCTCTACTACTGAATTTCGCATAGAAGAATTTAAAATTACACTGAATAAAGATCCTTTTGAGGATGGAATTGAAAATCTGCAAGGTACCTATACCTTAAAAATCAGGTCAGAATATGACCCAGGGGAAATATTATCCAGAGAAAACAATAAACCAAAAACTGATATTTTCACCTTTAAAGGGGTATTCCTTTGCAAAGCAGAATAACAGAAATACCCGGCACCCGGAATGCAAAACCACACTAATTACAGGGAGAGCTTTCCATTTATTCTATTTACTTCCAAAGAACTTGACAACCCAACCAATAGCTGGTGGTAGAAACATGGAAAACGAGGAGCAGGGTCGGCTCATTTCTGGAGAACTGCACCACCGCAAGTTAATTAAACCGAGAAGCGTTTCCCTGAAAGCTTGTTTCTTTTTTTTGGGAGATCGGAATTTAATCCGATAATCTTTTAAAAGTCCAGGTATCAGAGAAATAGGTGCCATCTTCCTCACTTTCACCTTTGGTCACTAAGGTCGTTTCTGTTAGTTCGAGGATTTCTTCGGTGATGTCTTCCCGCACTCCTTCCACATAAATGATGTTATCTTTCACCCAGTAAATAATTCCCTGGTTTTCAATAAAGATCTCCGTACAATTGGCATCCATATAATCAATGGTGATCAATTCAGTTTCGGTAAATTCCCACGTATAGCAGGTACTGGTGTAATCCAGGATCAGTCCGTCCTGGTCTTCCCCACTGATCAGTTGCCAGGTACCTATTAACATGGAATTCTCTTTTTCATCAGGCTCCCCGGAATCGCTACAGGAAAGGAAGAAGGCAAAGATGCCCAGCAGAGGTAATAGTTTGTGAAATTTCATATTTGTTGATTTTCAGATTAAGATTTCAATAAGGGAAATTCCATTCCATTTTCTGATGAACAGGATTTGGAAAGTTATTATCAATAAGGAGGGAGAATAAATATACTATTTTTTTTAAAAGTCATTTTTGCTTAGTCCCCCTCGATTTTTTTTAAAAATTCCTCTGATTTATCAGCCGAAACGAATGAAATTCGCCTCTTAAAATCTTTCCCCCAATTTCCGCATCCTTGTGATACTGTCAACTTAGTCCACTCCGAAAGCCTGGATTGTCAGGCGGCGTGGGAGGATAAGCCGATTTAATTATCTTAAAACCTCCCCCCTTTTTCCGGCTAAAAGCGGCAACAAACGGCAACGTAGTTTCCATTTTCC
>CBFGYW010000154.1:0-4921 GCA_965653085.1 uncultured Salinimicrobium sp. | reverse complement strand
GGGCGCCCTTAGCGTAAGGGCCATCTGTACCCATCCGGTGCTTTCGGGCGATGCCTATGATAAGATTGAGAAGTCAAAATTACTGGAACTTATAGTCACAGATTCCATTCCGCTGCGGCAGGAAAGCCGTAAAATAAGAGTCGTAAGCTGCGCCGATCTTTTCGCAGATGTGATGAGGCGGGTACATCAGAACAGGAGCATCAGTTCCAAATTCATTATGTAACAGTTTCCAGCCAGAGATTTTTATACTTCTGAAAATAAGACAACCCGGCTCAGGCCGGGTTTTCTATTTCCTACTACCTTCTCATTATTAGGTCCAGGTTAAATAAAAGTCATTTAAGAGTGACATAAGAGTCACATGGGAGTCATACACGGGTTTATCTCCTATATAACTCCTATATGACCCGTATATGACTCCTATATGACTCCTATATGACCCCTATATGATGTAATGAAAATAGTATTCCTTCCCAACTTCAATGCCTTCAATTTCCGTGCAAAATTCCGGCCGAGATACGGGAAACTTCTACGGCAGGATCATTTGAAAAAATTCAGTGTTTTCCGTCATAAAACCTGCAGGAGCCACTGGCGCTAATTCAGCAGTATCCGCCTCCTTTTCCGCAGTCATTTCAAATAGCATCAAAACATTTCTTCCAAACCCCTCAGAACTAAAAAAATATCTTACCTTTGCAGCCTAAAATTTTTCACAATGAAATCAATTACGATCAACGGATCTAAAAGAGAAAGCGTGGGCAAGAAGTCAACAAAAGTCCTACGTAATGCTGGAAAGGTTCCTTGCGTATTATACGGAGGAGATCAACCATTACATTTTTCAGCAGAAGAACTATCGTTCAAACACCTGGTTTACACTCCCGATGTGCATACTGTGGAAATTAAACTGGAAGGCGGAGAAACTGTGAACGCAGTGCTTCAGGACATCCAGTTCCACCCGGTAACCGATGCTATCCTTCACGTGGATTTCTACCAGATCTTCGAAGACAGAGAAATCACCATGGAGATCCCTGTACACACCAAAGGTGTTGCCCGTGGGGTTAAGAATGGTGGGGTTCTGCGTTTCAACCTTCGCCGTATGAAGGTGAAAGGTCTTCCAGGAAACCTTCCCGATTTTATCGAAGCCGATATCACCAACCTTCGAATCGGAAACAAACTTTATGTTACTGCGCTGGCTACTGATGATTACAAGATCATGCACCCAGACAACACTGTGGTTTGCCAGGTGAGAACTTCCCGTAACGTTATCGCTGATACCGAAGAGGAAGAAGAAACTGAAGCAGAAGCTCCGGCAGAAACTGCAGCAGAATAAACTTTCAGAGTTTTCAATATTAAAAGCATTCCTTAATCGGGATGCTTTTTTTATTTTTACCGAAACTAGTGTGTATGCTTGCTTTCTTCGGAAGATTATTTGGCACCAGAAAAGCAGAAGAGACTCCTTCCATGAAAAAATTCCTGATCGTTGGCCTGGGGAATATCGGGCCGAAATACCATAATACCCGCCACAACATAGGCTTCAGGGTCCTGGACCATCTTGCTGAACAGGAATCCCTTGTGTTTGAACCGAACAAGCTGGGGGATACCGCAACCTATAAGTTCAAGGGCCGTACGTTTATTCTGTTAAAGCCTTCCACCTATATGAATCTCAGCGGAAAGGCCGTGAACTATTGGCTTCAGAAGGAGAAAGTACCTTTGGAGAACCTGCTGGTCATCACCGACGACCTGAACCTGCCTTTTGGCACAATCCGAATCAAGACCAAGGGCAGTGATGGGGGCCATAACGGACTCAAGGATATACAGGCGCAGCTGAATACTACCAACTACAACCGCTTCCGCTTCGGGATCAGCAATGAATACTCGAAGGGAAAACAGATAGATTACGTGCTGGGGGAGTGGGATGAAGAGGAGGAGGCAAAAATGCCCGAACGGCTGAAGCTCTCGGTGGAGGCGATAAAATCCTTCGGTACGGCAGGCGTTAACAATACAATGAATACCTTTAACGGCAAATAATTTATCTGTCTTGAAAGAACACAAAGGAGCTCTCAAATTCAGGAGCGATCATCATACAGTAGTCACCATTGGAACCTTTGACGGGGTGCATATAGGCCACCAGAAGATCATCGAGCGGCTCGTGAATGCTGCAAAGGCCAACAACCTCGAATCTGCCATCCTCACCTTTTTTCCCCACCCCAGGATGGTGCTGCAGAAGGATTCTGAGATCAAGCTTATCAATACCATCGAGGAGCGCAAGGAGATCCTGCGGGCTTCGGGAGTGGACCATCTAATTATCCATCCCTTCACCCAGCAGTTTTCAAGGCTTTCTGCCCAGGAGTTCGTACGGGATATCCTGGTGAACAAACTGAAGGCAAAACGGGTGATTATAGGCTACGACCATCGCTTCGGGCGTAACCGAACTGCCGATATCAACGATCTTCGGGAGTTTGGGGAGACCTATGGTTTTGAGGTCGAGGAGATCTCGCAGCAGGAAATTGAGGCAGTAACGGTAAGTTCCACCAAAATCAGGAAGGCTCTTCTGGAAGGCAGGGTAGAACGTGCCAACCGTTACCTGAGCTATCCCTTTGCCCTCGAGGGAAAGGTGGTGAAGGGAAAAGGCCTGGGCAGGGAATTTGAATTTCCCACCGCCAATCTGGAGGTGGCAGAGTCCTATAAACTCATCCCGAAAAACGGGGTGTATGTGGTTCGTTCAGTGATAGAAGGTTTTACCTTCTTCGGAATGATGAGCATTGGCACCAACCCCACGGTAGGCGGAACTGAAAAGACCATCGAGACCTACTTCTTCGACTTTGAAGGCGACCTCTACGGAAAACACCTGAAGATAGAGCTGCTCACCCGCATCAGGGATGAGAAGAAATTCGAATCGGTGGAAGGCCTGAAGATCGCCCTCAAGCAGGACAGGGCCTTCTCGATGCAGTATATCAAAGACAATTATGCTGAATAGATGGCTGTTTACCCAGGTTGACAACTCCGCCCTCATTCTTTTCAGGATCCTTTTTGGAGCCCTGCTTGCTATTGAGGCCTTTGGAGCCATAGTCACAGGCTGGGTGAAGAAAGTCTTTATAGATCCACAGTTCACATTCAACTTTATCGGCTTTGAATTCCTCCAGCCCCTTCCGGGGAATGGGATGTTGTGGTACTACGGCATTATGGGAATCTTCGGACTTTTCGTCCTTGTGGGATTCAAGTACAGACTCAGCATCTTCATTTATGGAGTGATGTGGGCCTCAGTGTACCTGATGCAGAAGTCAGCTTACAACAACCACTATTACCTCCTGATGCTGCTGTGTTTCCTGATGCTGCTCCTGCCTGCCCATCGTTATCTATCTGTTGATGCCTGGAGAAACCCTTCCATCAGGAAAATAAGCATGCCCCGCTGGAGCTGGCTGTTGCTGGTACTGCAGATGGCCATCGTCTATTTTTACGCCGCCATTGCCAAGATCTATCCCGACTGGATGGACGGGACCTTCATCGCCCTGCTGATGAAGGGGAAACAGTCCCTCTGGCTCATCGGGGATTTCCTGCAGCAGGAATGGGTGCATTATACCATTGCCTACTTCGGCTTCTTCTTCGATCTGCTGATCATTCCCCTGCTGCTGTACCGAAAGACCCGGATGCCGGCATTCCTGGCTTCCATCTTTTTCCATATCTTCAACAGTGTAGTTTTCAGGATAGGGGTCTTCCCTTATCTGGCACTCTCGCTGGTAGTGTTCTTCTTTCCCGCAAAAAAGATCAACTCGTACTTTCTCTGGAAGAAACCCTTTTACGAAGGCAACGAGCTGATTGTTCCGAATTATAAAAAGCCCCTGCTGCTGTTTCTGAGCCTTTGGTTCCTCATCCAGCTTGCCCTGCCCCTTCGGCACTGGTTCTTCAAGGACGACGTCCTGTGGACCGAAGAGGGGCACCGGCTGAGCTGGCGGATGATGCTGAGGTCCCGTTCGGGGATAGCAACCTTTGTGGTGGTCGATAAGGCAACGGGTGAAAAGATTACAGTGGAAAAGGAAAAATATCTGAGTCCGACTCAGCTGCGTTCGGTGACTTCGAAACCTGATATAATCTGGCAGTTTGCACAGCGGCTGGAGGCCATTTACGCTGCTCAGGGCAGGGAGGTGGAGGTTTATGTTGACTGCCGGGTAAGCATCAACGGGAGGCCCTTAAAAAAGTTCATTGATCCAAAGGTCGACCTGGCTGCGGAGGAATGGTCTCACTTTTCCCATTCCGAATGGATTTTACCTTCCCCTCAGGCTAAATAGTTTCAGAGGCATTTGTTACTTTTGCCATTGCGCCGAAAAGATTCGGCACTATTACAAATTCATTATTATGTTACAGGTCGCCAACATTAGAGTCAACAAAGAAGCTTACATCGATGCCTTGAAAAAAAGGAACTTCGATGCCACCGGTGTTTTTTCAACTGTCCTAGAACTGGATGAAGTCCGTCGTGCCACTCAGACCGAGCTGGACGAGACCCTGGCTGAATCCAACAAATTATCTAAGGAAATAGGGATCATGTTCAAAAATGGGGAACAGCAGAAGGCAACTATCCTGAAGGAGAAAACTGCTGGGCTGAAGGAGAAGTCCAAAACCCTTTCCGATAAGCTGAATGAAACTTCGGAGGCCCTTCAGAAGCATCTGTACAATATTCCGAACATCCCGAACGACCTTGTACCTGCAGGGACTTCAGAAGAAGACAACGAGGAGGTTTTCAGGGAAGGCGAAGTGCCTGTACTTCCCGAAGGGGCGCTGCCTCACTGGGAGCTGGCAAAGAAATACGACATTATTGACTTTGAGTTGGGGAATAAGATCACCGGAGCCGGTTTTCCTGTCTATAAAGGAAAGGGAGCCAGGCTTCAGAGGGCCTTGATCTCCTATTTTCTCGATAAGAATATAGGTGCGG
>CBFGYW010000153.1:0-4926 GCA_965653085.1 uncultured Salinimicrobium sp. | reverse complement strand
AGCAGTATTGTAGCTATAGTAGGAAGACCTAATGTTGGAAAATCCACCTTTTTTAACAGATTGATCCAGCGCAGGGAAGCTATTGTAGACTCTGTGAGTGGGGTGACCCGTGACAGGCATTACGGAAAGACCGATTGGAATGGAAGAACTTTTTCAGTGATCGATACCGGAGGTTACATTGTTGGAAGTGAGGACGTGTTTGAGGAAGAGATTGACAAGCAGGTAAAACTTGCAATCGACGAGGCTGACGCCATTATTTTTATGGTGGATGTGGAATCTGGTGTGACCCCGATGGATGAAGATGTGGCCGAACTGCTGCGAAGAGTCAAAAAGCCGGTATTCCTGGCTGTGAATAAAGTCGACAACAATAAACGCCTGGAGACTGCGGTGGAATTCTATTCGCTGGGGCTGGGAGAATTCTTTCCCATTGCCAGCACCAATGGTAGTGGTACGGGAGAGCTTCTGGATGCTGTAGTGGAATCACTTCCGGAAAAACCCGAGGTAGAGGAATCTGAACTTCCCAGGTTCGCTGTGGTGGGTCGTCCCAACGCAGGTAAATCCTCTTTCATCAATGCCCTTATAGGCGAGGAACGCTATATAGTTACCGATATCGCAGGTACAACCAGGGATTCCATCGATACAAAATACAACCGCTTCGGTTTTGAATTCAATCTTGTGGATACCGCAGGGATCAGGAGAAAATCCAAGGTAAAGGAAGACCTGGAGTTCTATTCAGTAATGAGATCCATCCGCGCTATAGAGCACTGCGACGTCTGCCTGTTGGTAATGGATGCCACCCGTGGATTTGATGGACAGGTGCAGAATATCTTCTGGCTTGCTGAAAGGAACCGGAAAGGGATCGTGATCCTGGTGAACAAATGGGACCTTGTGGAAGACAAGGAGACCAATACCATGAAGGAATACGAGCAGCGAATAAGAAAGGAAATGGAGCCTTTTGTGGATGTTCCCATCATCTTTATGTCTGTTCTCAACAAACAAAGGATTTTCAAGGCCATTGAGACTGCCGTTGAGGTGTACAACAACCGCAGCAAAAAGATTAAGACCAGCGAGCTCAACGAGATAATGCTTCCGATTATTGAAGCCTTTCCACCGCCTGCCACCAAGGGGAAATACGTAAAGATAAAATTCTGTATGCAGCTGCCAACTCCGCAGCCACAGTTTGCCTTTTTCTGTAACCTGCCCCAGTACGTGAAGGATTCCTACAAGCGCTTCCTTGAAAATAAGCTGAGGAAGGAATTCGACTTCAGTGGAGTGCCCGTTTCGGTATATTTTAGAAAAAAATAAAAATCCTGTTAAACTTTCCCCTGTTTTTATAGTCTTAGGTTGTAATGCTGGCAGGCTACTTGTGGTCAATCAGCATAATCATCAACATCAATCAAATTTATGAAGCATTTTTTCTTTCTCTGCATTCTCTTTTTATCACTTACAGCTACAGCACAAAAATTCGAGATCTCCGGTAAACTGGTCGACAAGGCAGACGGCGCTCCCCTGGAGTCGGCCACAGTATTTGTTGAAACGCCTGCCGACAGCACCCTGGTCACCTATACCATTACCGATAAGGAGGGGAATTTCGTACTTGAAGGTTCCAATAATGCTGAAACTCTGAGGCTGGTAGCCAGCTATGCAGGCTATGTATCCTTAACGCAACCGGTGAAACTTTCCGAGGAAAAGATCAACCTCGGTGTGCTGCAAATGGAATTCGCAACCAACCTTCTAGGGGAGGTTACCGTGGTTGCCGACAGGGCACCTGTAACTGTGAAGACAGACACCCTGGAATTCAACGCAGCCTCTTTTAACACCCGGCAGGATGCCAACCTGGAGGAGGTAATGAAAAAGCTTCCGGGAGTGGAGGTGGATGCTCAGGGGAACATTACCGTTAATGGAAAACCTGTTTCCAGGATCCTGGTGAACGGTAAGGAATTCTTCGGAAATGACCCAAAGATTGCTACCAAGAATCTTCCGAAGGAAATCATTGACAAGATCCAGGTGGTTGACACCAAAACGAAGGAAGAGGAGTTTACCGGGAAGGCCGGAGACCCAGATAACAAAACCATCAACATCACCATCAAGGAAGACAAGAACCACGGGTATTTTGCGAGAGCCACCGTTGGGGGAGGTACCGACGAACGCTATGAGATGAGTGGTATAGGTAACTATTTCAATAATGACCTGCGACTAAGTGTGCTGGCAAGTTCCAATAACATCAACAGCTCCGGCTTCAGTTTTGATGAGGTATTCGATGCAATGGGTGGAAGTGCCAGAAGCATCATGAGAAGCTCCAACGGGAGTTTTGGGATCAACGGAATGAACTTCGGTGGGGGCAACGGGATCACCAAAAGTGAGACTGCCGGATTTAACTTCACCAATGACTGGAATAAAAAGGTTGAGGTGAGCGCAGATTATTTCTTCGGAAGAAATGATACTGAAACCAGAAGCATCACCGAAAGGGAGAATTTCCTGCCAGACAGGACTTATTACTCCAATTCAAGTGCTTCCGGAAACGTACAGAACGACAGCCACAGGGCTTCTGCTTCCTTTGAGATTGAAATTGACTCCCTGACGAGGGTTTCCCTCAGGCCAAGGGTAAATATTAACGATGGTTTCTCAACCAATCAGAGGATGGAAGAGACCTTCAATGAGGACCGTGAACTTATCAACAGCTCTTCTACTCTTAGCAATGGGATCTTCAACAGTACCGATTTCAGCAACAACATTAACTTCATCAAGAGATTCGGAAGCCGGGGAGCTTATCTGCAGGCTGACTTCAGCAACGACAATAATAAGTCGGAGCGTGAAAATCTGTTTATTTCTGAAAGGGTCACCTTCGAGGATGGAGTGGAGAATGTGCTGGACCAGAATCAGCTTATCGATGAAGAGGATCAGTCAGATGAGTACAGCCTTGGGATTACCCAGCGGTCTGTTCTGATGGAAAACTTCTTCCTTGACCTTTCCTATGACTTCAGCACAGAAAATTCAGAAAACATCAGAAACGTTTATGGCCTTGACGACCAGGGTGAGCATACGGTATTCCTTTCCGACCTGAGCAACGCTTTTGAGGTGAAGAGTTTAAAGCACATCCCGAACCTTGGATTGAGCTATGAGGGCAAGAAACTGAGGGCTGGCTTTGATGCGGGACTTCTGAACACCACCCTGGAGACTGAGAACCTTATTTCAGGAACCGGATTCGACAGATCGTTCAATAACCTTTACCTAAGGTCGAACATCCGTTACGAGATCAAGAGAGGGACCAGCGCCAATATCTCATACCGAAACAATACCGAGATCCCTTCCATCCGCCAGCTGCAACCTGTGGCTGATGTGACCAACCCATTGAACATCGTGGTTGGAAATCCGGACCTGAAGCCGACCTTTACTCATAACATCAGCCTTAACTTCCACGATTTCGACTTTGCAACCCGCAGCGGAATTGGATCGTATGCTTCTTTAAGTATTACTGAAGATGAGGTAGTGCAGAGGACCACCACAGATGAAGACCTGGTGAGGACCACTACTTATGACAACCTTGACGGAGGTTTATCAGGATACATGGGGATCTATTATAACAAACGCTACAAGAAGGAGAACAGCGAATTCAGCTACAGGATCAGTGGAAACGCCAACTATAGGGAGCAGCCAGGTTTCTCCAACGGGGAGCAGTACAATGCCAAAAACATTGGTTTTGGCCCTGCTGTTGGTTTAGGATATAACTACAAGGAGCTCATCGACATCAACCCTCGATATTCCCTGAACTATGTATTCAGCGACTTCGGTATTGGCAACAACCGTGAGGAGGAATATATCAACCATTCCTTCGGAGTTGAGGCTACCACCTATTGGCCCAAGAATATAGTTTTCGGAAATGATTTCTCTTACAACTACTTCGGAAATGTGGCTGCAGCAGGATTTGATCCTACCGCGATGCTGTGGAACATGAGCCTTGGCTACCAGTTCCTGAAGGATAATGCAACTCTTAAAGTGAAGGTTTACGATCTTCTGAATGAGAATGTGAGCACTTCACGTATCACTGGGCAGGATTTTGTACAAGACACTCAGGAGCTGATCCTGGAGCAGTACTTCATGCTGAGCTTCACTTATAAGCTGAGCAAGTTTGGAGGGAAAGATCCTAATCAGAGGGGCTCAAGGATGATGAGATTCTAGAGCTGGTTAAGCTTTACTGAATATGCAAAAAGACCTTACAGGATTCGATGGAGACTGTAAGGTCTTTTCTATTTAGGAAAACTTTATTGGCTGGAAAAGGTTTAATAGTGGTGCGTGGGATAGGTCGCGACCTGTCCTTACAGGAGCAGAAAGGGATGTGTCTCAAATCTGGACATCCCCCGATCGGGCCTTTTCAAGTGGGGTAAGCGGTGTTAGTTGATTAAAACCTATGAGTGTTTAGGGACAGATTGCGTCCTGTCCCACATCCTAAATATTTGCTCTGTAAAGTCTAATGAATCTTTTACGCCAGAGCAGCCCCTACCAGCTACCCCCAGCGCCTCCGCCTCCAAAACCACCGCCGCCGAATCCTCCCCCGAAGCCACCGCCTCCAAAGCCTCCTCCGCCCCCGAAGCCTCCTCCGCCTCTGCCAAAGCCTCCGCGGCCCAGACTACTTAGGATAAGGATGTCAAGAAGTGATCCGCTTGCGTTTCTGCGCCCTCCATTCCTGCCGCCTCCGCGACGGGTCCTGCTGAAGATCACCATCATGATGATGAAGATAATGGCCAGCACAACAAAACTTGGTGAGGACTCTCCGGAGTTCCGCTGCTGCGGGGTTCCTTCATAAACGCCGTTTAAGACCTTAATAATGGCCGAGGTGCCCTGATCGAGCCCCTCGTAATAACTACCCCTCCTGAAGGCTGGAAGGATCACCTGATCGATGATTTCCTTGGAGAGGGCATCAGTAAG
>CBFGYW010000152.1:0-4939 GCA_965653085.1 uncultured Salinimicrobium sp. | reverse complement strand
AGTTTATCAAGAATTCCCAGAGCGTTTTCAGAAAGGGCTATCTGACTGTAGTCCTCAGTATTCATAAAATGATAATGTTCCCCGTCATTGTAAAGGAACTGAAACTTGTGAGTTTCCACACGAACTTCATCAATCTTATGTCCTGCGGAAAAAGTATTATCCAATACTTTTCCGGAAGTAACACTCTTCAGTTTGGTTCTTACAAATGCAGGGCCTTTGCCAGGCTTTACGTGTAAGAATTCAATCACTTTATAGATATCGTGGTTATAACGAATACATAACCCATTTCTAATATCACTGGTACTTGCCATTTCTTCTTAAATTGATTTGAACTAAAATATCCTTTCATGATCCCTCTCTGGGAATTCTTGATAAACTCCAAAATATCATCTCTCTCGGGGGTAGCTTCCATTTCGGCTTCGATGATAGCAACCGCCTGGGAGTTATTGTAATTCTTCTGGTATAGGATTCTGTATATATCCTGGATCTCCCTGATCTTTTCAGTGGAATAACCCCGTCTTCTGAGTCCGATGGAGTTGACTCCAACGTAAGAAAGAGGTTCCCTACCCGCCTTTACGAAGGGCGGCACATCTTTCCGTACCAAGGATCCACCAGTTACGAAAGCGTGGCTGCCAATGCTGCAGAATTGCTGAATGGCCGCCATCCCCGCAAGCACTACATAATCACCGACGTTTATATGCCCTGCCAGGGTACTGTTGTTGGAAAAAATACAGTTATCTCCAACAATACAGTCGTGAGCGATGTGGCAATAGGCCATGATCCAGCAGTTGTTCCCGATCTGGGTTTTCATCCTGTCGGAAGTTCCCCTGTTAATGGTTACACATTCCCTGATCGTGGTATTATCCCCAATGACAGTGATGGTGTCTTCATCGTTGAATTTTTTGTCCTGTGGAATGGCTGAAATAACAGCTCCAGGGAAAATATTGCAGTTCTTCCCTATTCTTGCCCCTTCCATTATGGTAACATTCGAACCTATCCAGGTCCCCTCTCCAATTACCACATTATTGTGAATGGTGGTAAAAGGCTCAATAACCACATTTTTTGCAATCTTGGCACCCGGGTGTACGTATGCTAAGGGTTGATTCATAATATCTATTTTTGTTTAACAATCTGGGCCATCAGGATGGCTTCGGAAACCAACTTCCCGTTGGCATACGCGTAGGCCTGCATCTGGCAGATCCCTCTTCTTATTGGTGCCAGCAGATCGAGTTTGAAAATAAGGGTGTCGCCAGGAACTACCTGCTGCTTGAACTTCACATTATCTATTTTCATAAAGAAGGTGAGATAATTTTCCGGATCTGGAACCGATTTCAGGGCCAGGATGCCTCCTGTCTGGGCCATAGCCTCCACTTGAAGCACTCCGGGCATAACAGGTTTTCCGGGGAAATGGCCAACGAAGAAAGGCTCATTCATGGTAACATTTTTAACCCCTACAACTGAAGTATCTGTAAGTTCAATGATCTTGTCCACCAGGATGAATGGCGGGCGGTGAGGCAGGATTTCCATGATCTGGTTCACATCCATTAGTGGAGTCTGCTCCAGGTCAAATTTTGGAATATTATTTCTTTTCTCAGCCTTGATGTGACGGGAGAGTTTCTTGGCAAACTCTGTATTTACCTGGTGACCCGGTTTATTTGCAATCACCTTTCCTCTGATTCTCGTTCCCACCAGTGCAAGGTCCCCAATAACGTCCAGCAGCTTATGCCGTGCAGCCTCGTTTGGGTAATGCAGGGTGAGGTTATCAAGGATCCCGTTAGGTTTAACGGCGATGTTATCTTTTTTAAAGGCTTCGCGGAGTTTAGCCATGGTTTCAGGGCTTAGTTCCTTATCTACATAAACAATGGCGTTGTTTAGGTCTCCCCCTTTTATAAGGCCATTATTCAGAAGAGTCTCCAGTTCATGAAGAAAGCTGAAGGTTCTGGAATTGGCTATCTCCTCTTTAAATTCTGAAATTTTCTGAATGGAGGCGTTCTGGGTGCCCAGTACTTTGGTCCCGAAATCAACCATGGTTGTTACCTGATATTCTTCAGCAGGCATCACCAGCAGTTCGCTTCCGGTCTCTTCGTCAACGTATCTAATGACCTCGTCCACTATATATTCCTCCCGTTCGGCGTCCTGCTCTTCGATCCCTGCCTCTTCGAGGGCCTGGACAAAAAATTTGGAGGAGCCATCCATTATTGGAGGCTCTGAGGCATTGAGTTCGATGATCACGTTATCGATCTCAAGTCCTACACAGGCAGCAAGAACATGCTCTGAGGTCTGGATGCTTATCCCATTCTTTTCGAGGTTTGTCCCTCTCTGGGTATTGACCACAAAATTTGCATCCGCTTCGATAACAGGATGCCCTTCAATGTCTGTTCGAACAAAGGTGTAACCATTGTCTATAGGGGCCGGTTTAAATGTTAAAGTGACTTCATTTCCAGTATGAAGTCCCACTCCTTGTAAAGAAACTTCTTTCTTTATGGTGCGTTGTTTAGCCATTATCTTTTCAGGTTTTTTTCCAGTTGAGTTATTCTGTCTATTGTCTTAGGCCAGTTCTTAAAATGTACATAGGATTTATTGAAGTCGCTATACCCAAAGGCCGGCGACCCCTGCAGGGTTTCGTCATCCTTGACGTTTCTTCCAATTCCCGATTGAGCCTGCACCTTAACCCGATCTCCAATTGTAATATGTCCAACAATTCCTACCTGCCCGCCTATTACACAGTGCTTCCCAATCTTGGTAGATCCGGCTACTCCGGTTTGTGCTGCTATAACGGTATGTTTTCCTATCTCCACATTGTGGCCTATCTGAATCTGATTATCGAGTTTTACACCCTCCCTGATGATAGTCGAGCCCAATGTGGCTCTATCTATAGTTGTCCCTGCTCCAATCTCCACATTGTCTTCAATGACCACATTTCCGGTTTGAGGAATCTTTTTGTACACCCCTTCCTTATCGGGAGTGAATCCGAAGCCATCTGATCCAATGATGGCACCACTGTGGAGGTAACAGTTATTTCCGATCACAGATTCGGAATAGATCTTGGCTCCTGCAAAGACTACCACGTTGTCACCTATAACTACATTGTCGCCGATGTATACATTGGGATATATCTTTACGTTATTCCCCAGTTTCACATTCTGGCCCAGATAGGAGAAAGCACCAAAATACAGGTTGTCACCGTATGTTGCGGTTTCAGAAATATAATTAGGCTGTTCAATTCCAGATTTACTCAGTTGCACCTGGTTGTAATATTCCAGCAGCTTTGAGAAGGAATCATAAGGATCCTTGACCTTTATAAGGGTAGTGTTCAGCTTCTCATCAGTAACAAAATCATCCTTGACAATGGTTACTGAAGCTTTTGTAGAATAAATATGAGAGGCATATTTAGGATTGGCAAGAAAAGTGATGGAGCCTTCGGTCCCTTCCTCTATTTTGGCCAATTTAAAAACCTCGGTATTGGGGTTTCCCTCAACCTCGCCTTCCAATATACCCGCTATTTGCGCTGCTGTAAACTTCATTCTGGCAAAAGTAAAAAAAATGTATCAATCTTTGCGTTTAGGGAAGCAGATATAATATTTGGTAACAGGGGTTGACAGGGCACGCAGGTTGAAATGATCGGAGGCATCCACAACATCGGTGACCTTTCCGTTCTTGTTCAGGATACAGATCTTCTCATCCTGGCTTTTATAGGCGAGGTTCGAAATTTCTCCACTAAAGACGAAATACCGGGCTTCCTCTTCCGAAATTCCATACTGTTCCCGCAACCTCAGAATATGCTTCTGGAGGGAGGGCTCAGTTACTTTCGTCTTTTTTAGTTTTATCTTCAGAAGATCCCTGTTTATTATCATCTGACAGAGATTCTTCAGCACAAAATCCTCGTGGTTCATCCATTCCTTCATAGCTGAAATAATGTCGTAATCGTCCAGGCGCGAAAAGATCTTCAGGGTTTCCGAATTAAAATTTTCAGCTGATATCCTGTTCTTCAGAAAATAGGTAAGCGCAGTGCTGGCGTACAATTCACCTCCCGCCCCGACAATTTCCTTAGCCCTCTTAAGAACCCTTATCAGGAGCTGTTCTGCCACTACCCCTGTTTTATGAAGATAGACCTGCCAGTACATCAGCCTGCGGGCCATCAGGAACTTCTCTACGGAATAAATCCCCTTCTCCTCCACCATCAGCTCGTCGTTTACCACATTGAGCATGCTAATTAGCCTTTCGCTGTTTACATTACCTTCGGCTACCCCGGTGTAGAAGCTGTCGCGTTTAAGATAATCGAGCCGATCCATGTCGAGCTGACTCGAGATGAGCTGACACAAAAATTTCCTGCCATAGTCACCGTTGAAGATATCGATGGCCAGAGTTAATCTTTGGTTAAATTCCTTATTCATCTCCTGCATGAAGAGGGAAGATATTTTTTCGTGGCTTACCCCCTCTACTATGCTGTGTTCCATGGCATGAGAGAATGGCCCATGGCCCATATCGTGCAGCAGAATTGCAATTTGAAGTGCTTCTTCTTCCTCATCTGAAATATCCACCCCTTTAAACCGCAAGACTCGGACTGATTTTTGCATGAGATGCATACAGCCCAGCGCGTGATGAAACCGGGTGTGATGCGCTCCGGGGTATACCAGATAGGAGAGCCCCATCTGGGAGATTCGGCGCAGTCTCTGGAAGTATTTATGCTCAATGATATCGAACAATAGTTCGTTATGAATGGTAATAAATCCGTAAATTGGGTCGTTTAAGATCTTCAGTTTATTTCGAGGAATCAAAGGTGCTGGTTTTCATTTTTATTTAATACAAAGATACATATATGAGCAATATCAAAATACTATGGGTGGATGACGAAATAGATCTGCTGAAAGCGCACATTGTGTTGCTGGAGAGCAAAAATTATGAAGTTCACACCAGCCAAAGTGGAACAGAGGCCCTT
>CBFGYW010000151.1:0-4962 GCA_965653085.1 uncultured Salinimicrobium sp. | reverse complement strand
AATGGATTGAGAACCTGACGGGGCTGAAAAACGAGCGTTTAAGTCTGGAATTTGCCGCAGAGGTGGCAGCCAAGATCAAATATAATGTACTTACTGGCTATCTGGAAAAACCGTCCGCGGAGGATACCTATACCAAATTAAAACTGGAGCGCACTGCCGACATCAACCGGCTGCTTGCGTTTTTTAAAGATTGGGAAACCCATCCTGAATTAAACTCAAAGATAGAAAGCGTCTTTGAGGAACTGGCCCCAGTCATACAGCCGGAGAAGATATTGAATTGGTACGGGATAGATGCGGAATACGGGTATTATTCAGATAAAAGTATTACGGAAATTTTACATCAGCTCTTTGACAACCTGGAAGGGGACCCGCAGCAGGTAACCGATTCGGCCATAAAATGGAAGAAGAACGACAGACTTCCGGAGCAGACCACAGCTCAGTTTCAGTTCATTTATCACGCTGCCGAGGTTTATCTCAACCTGCAGCCTTATGGTCACTTCCGTTTTAATACCCCAGAGGATTATATCAGGGAGTATACCCAGGAGCTTTATAAGATAGATAAACATTACCGCGAGGCACTATTGGCGTATGAAACAATAAGGAACTATCAGTATGAGCTGGAAGGGATCGCAGAGGAACAGTTCAGCAACCTGAACACGACCTATGACAATTTCCTTAAGACCCTTAACGTAGAGTGGCAAAAGCTGCTGGAAGAAAAGAAGTTCGATTTCCACAGCATTGATTTCCCTAAGCAGTTCAACTTCTATAAAGACAATCTGCACGATTTTCCCCATAAGATGGTGGTCATTATCTCGGATGCCTTCCGTTATGAACTCGCCACGGATCTTTATGACGAGCTGATTGCCAACAGCAAGAACAACGTACAGTTGGATGCGATGTTGGCCTCAGTACCTTCGTACACTAATCTGGGGATGTCCAATCTATTGCCGAACCAACAGCTCGTTGCGGAAGAAGGCACCAAAGATATCAGCTATAAGATCAATGGTATTTCGACCCAGAGCGGGAAGCGGGAAGTCATTCTCCAGGAGATGAATCCCGACAACAAGACCCTGAAGTTCACGGATATGAAGAAAATGAAACGGGAGGAAAAGAGGGATTTTTTCAGGAAATCAAAAATCACCTACCTGTACCACGATTGGGTGGATGCCATTGGGGATAGTGGCGGTACCGAACACGCCACCTTCGAAGCCACAAGGCAGGCGCATAGGGAACTTGAGGGAATGATCAGGGACCTTTCGGGCGATATGAAAATTTCCAATATCACTGTCACCGCCGATCACGGTTTTATTTTCAATTACAAGCAGCTGCAGGAGACGGCACGGGAAGATTTCCCCGAGGCTGAGAAGGTATACAAAGACCACAGTCGCTTTGTGATTGCGGATAGCTTTCCGGGAAAAGTAGATGGATATAGCTTTCTGCTGCGCAATACCACCAATATAGATACGGAGTTACAGGTGGCCATTCCCAGAGCTATTAATCGATATAAGAAAAGCGGTAATATCGGGCTTCAGTTTGTACACGGAGGTGCGAGTTTGCAGGAGGTGATCGTGCCGGTGCTGAGGTTCAATAAGCAGTGGGAAAAGGTGCAAAAATCGGTTGGCTTCAAGAGGATAGATGGGAACACCAAGATTGCTTCAGGCAGCCTTAAAGTCACTCTCTTGCAAAACGAACCGGTTTCCAATGAGCTTCGTGATGCGGAACTGGTGCTCGGCCTCTATTCGGAAACGGGGGATCTTTTTTCCAACGAGGTGCAGCTTCATCTTAATGCGACTTCCACTAACCCTAAGGAGCGTATTTTTGAAGAAATCCTCAGCCTGAATTCCGAAGGCTCCAAGGCGAGTTTTTGTTATCTGAAAGCCTTTGCAAAAGTGGACGTTAACAGGCTCAACCCGGTGGAGCTGAACGACCTGATAAAGATTACGACTTATACGGAAATAGACGACTTTTAAATATGGCGCTGAACGAAAAAATTCTGGAGCACTTTGAAGGTGCGGTGGTACGAAAAGACCTGACCAAGCTAGTGAAGGGAAATGCGGTGGTACCGACCTATGTTTTAGAATATCTGTTGGGACAGCACTGCGCCTCTGGGGATGAGGAAATCGTGAGGACGGGGGTTCAGAAGGTTAAGGATATTATTAAGAATCATTTTGTTTACCGCGATGAGGCAGAGGTGATTAAATCCTTAATCAAAGAAAAGGGGCAACACCGAATCATCGATAAGGTTTCTGTCAAGCTTAATGAGAATTCAAGGGCCTATGAGGCACAGTTTTCGAGTTTGGGACTGCGAAGGGTGCCGGTGAGTTCAGAGCTCATTAAACAGCACCAGAAGCTGTTATCGCACGGGGTATGGTGTATTGTGACACTGGGATTTGAGCAGGATGATGATGTAAAATCTCCGTGGGTCATTGAATCGCTGAAGCCTATCCAGATTTCAAGTGTCGACCTGGAAAGTTATAAAAATTTCCGGAAGGAGTTCACAAAGGAGGAATGGGTAGATCTTATTATGCAGTCTATCGGCCTGAATCCTGAGGAATTTACTTTTCGTTCAAAACTTCTGCAGCTGATGCGGCTGGTACCATTTGTGGAGAATAACTACAACCTGATAGAGCTTGGACCAAAGGGAACGGGGAAATCGCATATCTATTCAGAACTCTCCCCTCACGGTATTCTTATTTCGGGAGGGGAGGTATCCAAGGCAAAACTTTTTGTCAACAACAGCAACGGAGACATTGGATTGGTAGGCTATTGGGACGTGGTGGCCTATGATGAATTTGCCGGAAAAACAAAACGGACTGATAGGGGCCTGGTGGATATAATGAAAAATTATATGGCCAACAAATCCTTTTCCCGTGGTACCGAAGTATATGGTGCCTCAGCTTCAATGGCCTTTGTCGGGAATACAGATCATTCTGTTCCATATATGCTGAAGCACAGTAATCTTTTTGATGCCCTGCCCAAAGATTATTATGACTCCGCTTTTCTCGATCGTCTGCACGCATATATTCCAGGATGGGAAATACAGAAGTTGCGGAATGAGATGTTCACTTCAGATTATGGGTTTATTGTCGATTATCTCGCGGAGATTCTTAGAGTGCTGAGACGGGAGGACCAGACCCAGGCTTATAGAAGATTCTTTGACCTTTCCGACTCCATAACCACCAGGGATAAAACCTCTATCGCTAAAACCTTTGCCGGACTGGCCAAAGTGATTTATCCGCACGGAGAATTCTCAGAGGCAGAGGCGAAGGAATTGCTGGATCTGGCTATTGAGTGCAGGAAACGAGTGAAACAGCAATTGCAGAAGATGGACGAGACCTTTGAGGAGGTAGATTTCAGCTATGTCATTAAGAGTTCCGGAAAAAGAGAGACTATAGAAACATTGGAGGTGGTAGAATATATGCAGGCAGTTTCTGGAACACCGGCTAGTACTGCTCGAGGAGGAACCTCGGTATCAAAAACTGTCGACCAGAGAGAGGATCCCTTACAATTGGAAGAAAAACAGATTATTATTAGGGACAACCAGACGGGAATCTCTTATGAAAAGCTCTTTGGGGACTATCTGGTGGGGGCTACAGAAATAGTTTTAGTTGACCCTTATATTCGGCTGCCATATCAGATGCGCAATTTAATGGAGTTCATAAAGCTTGTAGTCGAGAGGAAAGCCCAGGATGCGGAGGTGAAGCTGAAGTTGACGACTACGGCAGAGGAGGAGTATCGACAACAGGCCGAAGAGGCTTTTTCATCAATGGTGGAGTCCACTGAGGGAATGGGAGTCTTATTCGAATATGAATTTGATGATTTCATTCACGATAGACACATTATCCTCAATAATGGTTGGAAAATCATTCTGGGCCGCGGTTTGGATCTTTGGCAGAAAACCGGCGGATGGTATGATATCAATGAATATTTGCAGGAGAAGCGGGTCTGTAAGAGTTGTGAGGTGACGTTTTTGAAGAATAACTAACGAACAAAGAATGAATCCCAGTGACTTCAATGTCATTTCAAATTTGTTGAATTCCTCCGTTAGGTGAATATAAATTAAGGGGGAATATTGTCATTCCCCCTTAATTCTAAAATATTTGTTCCGATATTAAATTTTACCTTATTCCATCGTTTCTAACACTTCATGTAGTCTTTCTGCATATGAAAAGGCAGGAATTGAAACCCAATCTTTTGTTACTATAGTTATCCAAAATAGAAGTAAAAGACATAAAAGAAGTTCAGCGACGAAAAATACGGTAGGATAAAGCAAAATATTCATGGAATTTGTCAAAATATAGAAATAGCCATAGGAACCAAATATTAATACAGTTATTAATAATATTGCGTAATTTTTTAGCCCCCATAAATTTCTTCTAAAGCCATAAGCCATATTTTCTTTAAAAAGCAAAGAGAATTTTTTTGTATCCCTCGTCTGCCCAATTAAAAATTTGGTCCAGGATTGGTAAATTTCATCCGCCTTCAGTAAATTTTCAGATTCAAAAGCATTATCTACTGTTACATCTACAGGACAAAAAACCTGCATTTTTTGATGATTTCTCTCCTTAGTATAGTTGTCAATTCTACTGTTGCGCCACCTAAACAATTGTGTAGTTGGGGATCCTCCCCATTCAGTCCATAATTTGGGTTCTTTTCTCTTTCCTAAATCGCGACCAAATTGAGCTGTAAGGTAAGTAAGTAAACTAACTAAACTTATAGGAACCCCGAAACTATAGAACTTTTCCACATCCCAAGCCAGAAAAATAATGAAGATACTAAGTGGTAAGTAAAATATGATCATGGGATAAACCCTGGCTGTTAAACTATATCTGTCCATTAATCTTCAACTTGAGAATAAAAAGGAATTTCTGCAGCTGCCGACCAACCATCTCGAGGAGCATTAAAAAAATAGCCTAAACTGACCCCTTCCGTTGTAAAAACTTTAGCATCCCTTCTTTTTAA
>CBFGYW010000150.1:0-4967 GCA_965653085.1 uncultured Salinimicrobium sp. | reverse complement strand
TCTTATCGTCCAGCTGGAAATGGCCATTTGTTTCCAGAATCATGGCGGCAGCAAGGAAGAAGGTTTTTCCGTTGCTTCCAGAAAGCATCCGGTGTTCCGGGGTCATTGGAGTCATATTCAGGGAATCGGCAACCCCCGAAGCCAGGTTTATCTGTTCCCCGTTGGGAAGCACCGCCGAGAATACCAGTCCAGGAAGCTTATATGCCCTCTGAAGGGAATCCAGTTTTTGCTGAAGTTTTACAGAAGCTGTCTGGGAATGCAAAAGGGGAGAGGCCAGAAATAGCAGGCAGAGCAGGTGGGTTGTCTTTAGTTTCATGATATAACTTTCCTATAAGAACAAAATTAGCAGATTTTGTTACAGCCGTAACAGGTTTAAAAATAGGGTTAGGTCTATATGTGTTCTTGCCTGGCTTGCTTAAAATCGGTTTGATGTTGAAAGAAATTTCTGAAACATGCCTTGTTTCACAGAATAATCCGAAGGATCTTCGGGAATGCTTAATGATGAAGATTTTATATATTAGCAAAATCTTAACAAAAAGGAATTATACTACCTCTGTTTCAAGCCGTTCTGAATACTCATCTCCGACTCCAGGACTGGCAGTGGCTGGAGGAGCCTCGTCTGAAATACTCCGTTAATTTCCACGATCCTATGATCCAGAAGAAAATCCGCAACTTTAAGAGGAGCTCTATTAAGAAAATAATATTTTGAAGAATCCGAATTTTACATTTATGAAGCCAGTCTATTTCCTAATCCTTTCGTTTTTAGTGATTTCTTTAATTTCTTGCGACACAGAGGAGGAGCCATTTGAGGAACCGGAACAGTTCCTGGATGTTCCTGAATTATATACATATGACATCTCGTATATTGATATCACCGGGGTTCAACTGCATTTTAAGGTCACTGATAAAGGCTCTTCAGATCTGAAAGAAGTTGGGGTGGTGATTAGTTTCAAAGAAAATCCTACTGTTCAGGTCCACGATTCTAAAGTGAGCCGTGAGCTTAAAGAATCAGGGGAATATGAGATTTTTCTTAGAGGTCTTCCGAAGGAGGAAACGAAATTATATATTAGGCCGTATGCCATTAATGACCACGGGGTTGGTTATGGAAATGAAGTCTCTTTTTCGACCGTGGAGAGCAAAACCTTCAACGGAGATGTCCTTCTTTCTACCCAGGAGGAAGTCATTCAGTTTGGAAAAAATAAATATTCGACCATCAACGGAAATCTTAGAATTACCGGCTCGGTCACTGATCTCTCTCCCTTGACAGACCTGATGGTGATAAATAGTTCGTTCCAGGTCGAGCGTACCGACAATCTAAAAAATTTTCGAGGTTTGGAGAATTTAAAATATACCGGGGTGATCTTTCCAAATGGTTTTACCGTTCGAAACAACAAAGGTTTAATTGATTTTACAGGTCTTTCCAGCCTTGAGGTAACTCGGGGATATTTTTACGTAATGAGCAATGAGAACCTGGTAAACTTGAAAGGTCTTGACAATTTTGTAATAGCCAGTGCCGGAAGTCTAAGGATTGAAGACAATCCAAAACTTACCAACCTCTCCGGGCTGGAGAAGCTGCAATTTATAGGTGCAGACCTGGCACTTGTCAACAATATTCTCTTGACAGATATTTCAGCCCTCCAAAGTTTACATTTTGTCTACTGGGAAATCATTATTGGTAAGAATACCAGTCTTCCCAATCTGCGAGGCCTGGAATCCATGAATAAGATAGACAAGCTGATTCTTTACAATAATGACGCGCTCCACGATCTGGAAGCCTTAAAAAGCGTGGATACCCTGAACTTTCTTCGGCTCGAGGGCAATGCAAATCTTAGACAATTGCCTTTGTTTCAGGACCTGGTTTCCATTGAAGGACTTGAGATAAATTATGGAGGGGCCTTACAGGACCTGTCAGGTTTAGCAAATATTCGAACAATTAAAGGCCTCCGGATCTTTCATTCCAATATTCAGAGCCTGGAGGGTCTGTCGGGGCTGAATGAAGTTGGGGAATTTATGCTTTATGAAAATCCCAATCTGAAAAATCTTAGCGGACTCGAAAACCTGCATACTGTAAGAAATGGCTTTAATATTTATTCGAATGAATCGCTAACAGATCTTAATGGGCTGCAGGGATTGGCAAAAGTTGGGAACCTGGGGATCTCCCTGAATAATTCACTGGTAAGCCTGGAGGGTTTACAGGCCCTGAAAGAAACAGAGGTCCTTCACATAAGTCATAATTATTTATTGAACGACATCACGGCTTTGCAGCATCTGGAACGTACGAATTCCTTTACGCTGGAAGGCAACGATGCCTTAAGTTCACTGCCTGTATTTGACCGACTCGAATATATCGGAGGGCTCACGATTGGTTATCACGCTGCTTTTCCGGACCTACGTGCTTTTGAGAATCTACAGACCATTGGCAGCTTAACTCTCAATGAAACCGATCTTAAAACTCTGGAGGGACTGAAAAATTTAAAAGAAATACGTTCAGGCTTTTCAATCTACAGATGCACGAACTTGTTGAACTTAAAAGGCCTGGAAAATGTTACCTCCATCGGAAATGGTTCTGACGGTATGACGATAGCTTTTTCGGAGGTCAATGACCTTTCTCATTTAAAAAATCTCTCGGTCATTAATGGAGATCTTATCATTAACACGAATTTTAAATTAAAAAGTTTGGAAGGACTTAATAATGTGTCAGAGATCAGCAAGAACATCTATATCTTTACCAACAAAGAATTAGCAGATTTTTGTGCCCTGACCTCCTTAATCAAGAATTCTGGCTTTAGCGGGGAATATATTGTTCACAACAATATGAAAAATCCCACTATCGCAGAGATGGAAAATGGGAATTGCCGCTAGTTCTGAAGAGAGTCAATTTTTTGCTGGAGTTTTTTGGTGGCATTAAAAAATCTATCCATCAGGGCTTTTGAGTGATCAGAACTAACAGGCTTTTAAAACTTGTTAGGATTTACGTCCGCGCTGCACCAGCTCCAGCTGGTCTACAGATACCGAAGTCGTAAAGATCCCATAATTCACTTTGGCGGTGCCTTTTTCAATGCTGTCAATGGATCCCACGGCCTTTCCGTCTGTCATTCGCACTTTGTCCCCAACCTTCAGGGCAACCTTTGGCTTTTCCTCTTCGATCTTCTTCTCGACGGCCTGCTTCGCCTTCTTCTGTTCGCGGATCTCCACCACCTTCATTTCAGCTTCCTCCTTGATCTTCTTCTCCTTCACCTTCACCACCTTCTTCTCAACCGGCGTCAGCTTTTTCCGCTTGGAATTTTCCACTTCCACGATCTTCAGGAATTCTTCAATAAGCTCTTTTTTCCGCCTGTTGTTGAAGTACTTTTCACTCAGGTCATTGATCCTGTTCCCCAGGTAGATCATTCGCTGGTTGCTGTCGTAGAGCTCCTGGAAGCCCTCCAGCTTCTGCTGGATGCGGCTGTTGGTCTCTTCCAGCTTTTTCTTCTGCTCCTCGGCCTTCTGTTCCTTGGTTTTCAAAGCCGTGGTGGTTTTTTCAAGTTTGGACCTTTCCTTCTGAAGATCGGCGATGCTTTTATCAAATCGAATCTTGCCCCGCTCCACTTTTTTCTTGGATCGGTTGATCAGGCTGTACGGAATGCCATTCTTCTGGGCCACCTCGAAGGTGAAGGAACTTCCGGCTTCCCCAAGGTGAAGTTTGTACAGCGGTTCCAGCGTCTTTGCATCGAAAAGCATATTGGCATTGGTCATATGCGGCAGCTCGTTCGCCAGCATTTTCAGGTTGGCGTAGTGGGTGGTGAGGATTCCGAAGGATTCCCTTTCATAAAATACCTCCAGGAAGGTTTCTGCCAGCGCCCCTCCCAGTTCCGGATCACTTCCCGTACCGAATTCATCGATGAGGAACAGGGTCCTGTCGTCGCACTTCTTCAGGAAATAGTTCATGTTCTTCAGCCTGTAGGAATAGGTGCTCAGGTGATTTTCAATGGACTGGTTGTCGCCAATATCGGTAAGTATCCTGTTGAAGAGGCACATGCGGCTGTATTCGTGAACGGGTATCAGCATCCCGCTCTGGACCATCAGCTGCAGGAGTCCGATCGTCTTCAGGGTGATGCTCTTACCCCCGGCATTGGGCCCGGAGATCACGATAATGCGGTTCTCCCTGTCGAGTTCTATGCTCTGCGGAAAGGTCTTTTCCCCCTTCTTCCGGTTGTTGACCAGCAGCAGGGGATGGAAAGCATCCTTCAGCTGCAGTTCCCTGTCCTTTGTGATCTTCGGAAGAACGGCCTTCAGATCCCTGGCGTATTTCGCCTTGGCCGAGATGACATCCATCTGGGTAAGCAGCTCCTGGTATTCCCCCAGAAGAGGGCGGAAGGGCCTTAGGAAGTTCGTCAGCTCCTTCAGGATGCGCTTGATCTCTTCCTTTTCCTCGTATTCCAGGTTGTTCAGCTCCCGTGTATAAATATAAGTGGCTTCCGGCTGAATATATACGATGCTCCCGGTCTTTGAATTTCCAAGAATGCCACCTTTCACCTTCCTGCGATGCATGGCAGAGACTGCAAGCACGCGGATATTGTCAACCACCGTTTCCCTGATGTCGTCAAGATATCCGAGGTTGTTATAGTGGGTAAGGGCACTCTGGAAACTGGCGTTGATGCTGCCTTTTACCTTGTTGATCTTCCTGCGAAGCTCCTCCAACAGGGGAGAGGCTTCATCTTTTATTTCCCCGAATTTGTCAATGACCTTTCCGGTTCTATCAATAATAGCTGAAGTCAGCTCTACTTCAGCCACGGTGTCGTGAAGCCGGGGGTAGAGTTCCTGGAACTTGCTGAAGAATTTTATATGGCTGTTCACCGTTTCGGAAATCGAGGCGATCTTCCGAATACTGGCAGCTTCCAGAACGGCATCCTCAATGCCCAGCAGTTTTATCTCCTGATTGATGGCATCAAAACCGTGACTGGGAATCGGACTGTCCTGCTGGAAGG
>CBFGYW010000149.1:0-5000 GCA_965653085.1 uncultured Salinimicrobium sp. | reverse complement strand
TGGAGGTGCAGGGAGTGGAAGAAATTGCCGGACACGGATTAAAGGGAACAGTGGACGGAAAGGAACTGTTGGTGGGGAATGCAAAATTGCTTCAGAAGTTCAATATTTCCTATGATCCTGAAATAGAGGGAATCGTTGAAACCATAGTTGTGGTGGCAGTGGATAAACAATATGCAGGCTACATTACCATTGCCGATGAAATCAAAGAGGATGCGGCTGCTGCCATTGGAGAACTCCGTGAGTATGGAATCAAGACCATTGTTATGCTTTCTGGCGACAAGGATTCCATTGTTCAGAAGGTAGCGGGGCAGTTAAAGATCGATCAGGCTTTTGGCGGATTGCTGCCCCAGGACAAGGTGACCAAGGTAGAGGAGCTGAAGAAGCAGGGCAAAAAGGTAGCTTTCGTGGGAGACGGCATTAACGATGCGCCCGTGATCACCTTAGCCGATGTGGGAATGGCCATGGGAGCATTAGGTTCTGATGCTGCGATAGAGACTGCCGATGTGGTAATACAGACCGATCAGCCTTCCAAAATAGCCACTGCCATCAGGATTGGCAAGAAGACCCGACAGATCGTATGGCAGAACATTGCCCTGGCCTTCGGGGTAAAAGCCCTGGTGCTGATCTTCGGCGCCTTTGGGGTAGCCTCCTTATGGGAAGCGGTCTTTGCTGATGTGGGAGTGGCCTTTCTAGCGATTTTAAACGCTGTAAGACTGCAAAGAATAAAATTTTAAACATTTTTACCAGGAAGAATAGGGTGCAGGGATCAAAGCGAAATTCTAAAAGCAGAAGAATGTTGCCGAATTAATTTTTAGTGTATTAGTTTTTGTATTTAAGCATTTGCTTAATTAAACAAATGCTTTATATTTGCAGAAATATTCTATGGAAATCGAAATATCTTGTACGCGCGCTGAGGCTGATTACGACCAGCTCTTGAATTGTAAAACCACTCTTAATAAATTGGATGAGAGTTTTGAACAGATGACAAAAATCTTGTCTATCGCCGGAAATGAAGTGCGTTTAAAAATTCTCTATCTTTTAAATATGGAGAATGAATTGTGTCCCTGTGACATTTCAGATATTTTGGAAATGAGTGTTCCGGCGATATCACAACATATTCGAAAAATGAAGGACGCCGGACTTATTGCTTCCAGAAGGAAGGGACAGACTTTATATTATTCGCTGGTATTATCTGAAAATGAGGTTCTGAATACCATTTTCCACTCAATTAAATCGTTAAAAAAATCCGCTTAATATGGATGAAACTAAAAATAAAACAAACAGAATTGCTTTAGGCGGAGTAGTGACAGCTATAGCGGCTTCCTTATGTTGTATTGCCCCAGTTCTTGCTTTGATCGCGGGCACGAGTGGAATGGCTACTGCCTTTTCATGGATGGAACCTTTCCGGCCGTATTTAATTGCTCTCACTGTTTTAGTTTTAGGCCTGGCCTGGTACCAAAAGCTGGGATATAGAAAAGGAGCTGAAAGTAATTGCGGATGTGCAGAAGATGAAAAGCAGTCCTTTTTGCATACAAAGAAGTTTCTATTGATTGTAACATTATTTGCCGGCCTCATGCTGGCTTTTCCAAATTACTCTAAGGTATTCTACGGCCAACCTGATAAGGAAATAGTCTATGTCTCACAATCCAATATTGTTAAGGAGGTATTTGTTGTAGAAGGAATGACCTGCGCAGGATGTGAAGCACCTGTGGAAAATGAAGTAAATAAACTGGAAGGGATTCTCTCGGTAAAGGCAAGTTATGAAAATGCTAATACGATAGTCGAATATGACAAAACAAAAGTAGATAGGGCAGCAGTTAGTACTGCCATAAACAGTACTGGTTATAAAGTTGTCGATTAGTATCTTATTAAAGAATCAGGATGAAGAAATATGATGTTTTTGTAATAGGTTCCGGAATGGCAGGAATGAATATAGCCAATAAATGTGCGTCTAAAGGTCTTAAGGTAGGAATAACAGATGAATTGCCTTTTGGTGGTACCTGTGCCCTTCGTGGATGTGACCCAAAGAAGGTCATGTTGGGCCCTACTGAAGCAAAACATCGGGCGAATAACTTACACGAGAAGCAAATATCTGAAGTGCCAGCTATAGCCTGGCAGAAAGCCATGAAGTTTAAACGGGAATTTGTGGATGCAATGCCGCCTAAAATTGAAAAAGGATATGAAAAAAACAAAATTGATACCTTTCATGACTCAGCAAAATTTATTTCTGAAACTAAACTGAAGGTAGGAAATGAAACTATAGAAGCCGGGAAGATCGTAATAGCAACGGGTGCAAAACCGAGAAAGTTGGATATACAGGGTGAGGAATTCGCTCTTAGTAGTACAGATTTTCTCAATTTTAATACCCTGCCTAAATCCTTGCTTTTTATTGGCGGTGGGTACATCGCCTTTGAATTTGCACATATGGCTGCCCGTTATGGCAGTGAAGTAATCATAATTCACAAGGGAAAAAGGCCACTGGAGAAGTTTGATCCATTTATAGTAGATCAATTAACTGAAGCTACAAGGAAGTTAGACATAAAACTAGTTCTTAGCACCAAGGTTACTGCGATTAAAGAGGTGAATGGGGTTTTTCAAGTAACCGGAGAAGGTAAAAGTGGGGAAAAAGTATGGGAGGCTGCGCAGGTGATTAATTCTGCCGGAAGGCCTCCAGCCATTTTTGATATGGACCTGCATAAAGCCAACGTCGCCTATGGTCAAAAAGGAGTTGAAGTGAATGAATATTTACAAAGTACCACCAATCCAAATGTCTACACTGCCGGGGATGCAGCAGATACGGATGGTATTCCTCTTACACCTGTTGCTGTTATGGAAGGGCATGTAGTAGCATCCAATATATTAAAAGGCAACACTAAAAGACCAGATTATACCGCCATTCCCACTGTGGTTTTTACACTGCCCACCATGGCTTCGGTAGGACTTTCTGAAGAAGAAGCCACTAAAAAAGGTTTAAAATTTGAGGTGAACAAGGATAGGGTTCCCCACTGGTTTACCGCGAAAAGGATTAACGAGAAAACCTATGCCTATAAGACACTTGTTGAGAAAGATACAGGAAAAATTTTGGGAGCACACCTCATTGGCCCACATGCCGAGGAAGTTATAAATTTAGTTGCCATGGCTATAAAAGCCAAATTCACTTCCAAAGATGTAAAAACCATGATCCTAACCTATCCTTCATCAAGTTCAGATGTGGTGTATATGGTATGATCAGCTAAAAAAAATTAAAAAAATGAATTCTTTTAGTACCCAGTCGAATATCACTTGCCCTAATTGCGGCCACTCCAAGCAAGAAGAAATGCCAACAGACGCGTGCCAGTTCTTTTATGAATGCGAGCAATGTAAAGCTGTTCTAAAACCCAAGGAGGGGGATTGTTGTGTATTCTGTTCCTTTGGAAGTACGCCCTGTCCTCCAATCCAGAAGAATAAAAGCTGCTGTTAAAATTATTTCTTAAAATGTGTAAGGAGTCTTTATTCTTTTTAGGTAGTAGCTATGATGCGGCGATATGTGATCCTACAGACCGATCAGCCTTCCTAAATAGGCACTTCTATCAGGGTGTGGAAGAAGACCCGTCAGATCGTATGGCAGAATATCGGCCTGGCCTTCGGGGTTAAAGCCCTGGTACTGATCTTCGGCGCCTTTGGTGTTGCCTCTTTATGGGAACCCGTGTTTGCTGACGTGGGAGTGGCGTTTCTGGCAATTTTAAATGCCATCAGACTGCAGAGAATAAAGTTTTGAGCGAATTCCCTATTGATAAGGGAGAGGGGCCAGAATAGTGCAAAAACAGATTTTTATAGAAGTAGATTACCGAAGAGGAAAGAACTATTCGGAAATTTCACCAAAAAATCAGCCCATGGAAAAGAAAGATAACAGCACCCGTACCGCCTTCTTTTTGAATTTAGCCTTCACTGTGCTGGAATTGATAGGGGGGATCCTTTCCGGAAGTATAGCTATTCTTGCAGACTCTCTCCACGATTTTGCCGACAGTCTTTCCCTTGGGGCAGGCGGGTATTTTGAGAAGAAATCCAAAAAGGGGCCAACTGATAAATATTCCTACGGCTATGCCCGTTTTTCTCTGCTGGGCGCTATGACAATGCCATCACCCTGCTATTGGGTTCCATTTATATCGTATACGAATCCATCAACAGGATCATGAATCCCCAGATGCCCCAGGTTTACTGCAGGTATCAGGGCTTCAGTCAATTCAAGAAGCTCACCACTTAAAGCGGGAGATAAAGAATGTTTTTAAGGGGCTTGAGACGGAGAATATTACTGTTGAAATTGAAGCCAATAGATGAGTATGTGAGGCGATTAAAATAATGTATTCTATATTTAATTAGTGTCTGTTTTTATTTGCGTAGTTCACCAGATTATGATCACCGGCACTCCTACCAGTACTTCAACAAGATTGAGCGGGGGATTTTTTTCCGGGAGGCGGAAAGGAACAATATATTAATCAAAAACGCGCAGATAATCCGCCTCCTGCTCCAAACCGGTTGTCGTAACTTCCCATTAAGGAAAAGTTTTTTGACAGGAAATATTCCAGTCCAATCTGAAATACCTCTTCCTTTTCAAAATCCTCCCCTTCCGGCAGGTCATTTCCCCAGCCGAAGTCTGCCTGAAACTCATATTCAGCAAACAATGCCACTCTTCTGAAAATTAAGAGTTCCCGACTCAGACTTATTTGAGGTCTTAGCTTATGGTCCATCCGCAGGTCGAGATTGAACATGTAAGGGGTGAAGTAGCGGATCCCTGCCACGGCGGTGGTAGAAACCTTATCCAGATTGTCCTCTATCTCATTCTCTATATTTACTCCCCCAAACAGGCGGAACCAGTCATTGAGATAGCGCTCATAGGTAACTTCTGCCTCCAGATTTTCATTCCAGCCATACTCTCCACTTAAAGTGAACTGGTTTCTTATATTGGTGGCTATAAGTTCAATATCTGTCATGTGAGAAGCAACCCCAACTTCACCCCAGGT
>CBFGYW010000148.1:0-5044 GCA_965653085.1 uncultured Salinimicrobium sp. | reverse complement strand
TTTTATTATTAATTAAAATTTAAAGGTTCTCGAGTTTTTTGTTAGTCAAAAATTATTTTTCCTTAGCTATCAGTTCAACTGCAGGTAGAGGTATAGTAGAAGAAAAACAACAGCAGTGATGAAGAGACCAGTAAGTGCTAAAATTCCCAGTACTTTTTCCTTTCTGGTTATTTTACCTATTGGAGGTTTCCCTTTTTCACTGGGCGGCCGCTTTTTTGGCTTTTTCCTGTAGCTCATATTAATTGTCAGTTTCTGTCCATGGATAGTGCCTGCCATGGGCTGGACAGTATTAAAACTGCCCAACCCAATATCCAGCAGGACTTTTTATTCTATGACCTCCTTGATACTTCCGCACTTCAACATCTTATCGCCAAAATATGGGTTGCGGATCTCACTGGAAGCGGCTAACCAGGAGCCGCCTGTATTGCCGTTGGCCATCGGACAGTATCCCAGATATACTTTCCCTTCCTTAAGCTCTCTAATTTTTACAAAATTTGCCATTTCCGTACTCAAGGCAGTAAAAGCCTTTCTTTGTTCGGCCAGGGAAGAGGCTCTAGCTACTTTTAAGGCTTCGGCGTGAGCAACGTTGCCAATTTCAATTTCTTTTAATGCCAGCTGCAGCTGAGAGGCAGCCTTTTGGGCCTTCTCCTCGTTTGATTGCACCAGAGCCTTCTGGAGAACCAGGTAATGCTCATAGGCAGCAGTTACTTCCTGTTCCACAAAAACAGCTTGAGCTGCCTCTATCTGCTTTTGGGTCTGGTGATTGTCGTGCTGGGCATAGGTTCCCCAGCTTACGACCATCAAAAAAACTCATCATAATTTTTGCTCTCATTTTAAACATGTTTAGTTATTGATTTATTTATTTATTTCTAAAACTACTTCTCCACAGGTGAGCATGGCATCACCAAAATATGGGTTCCGAATCTCTTCTACCTCACTTAACCAGTAGGCACCCCGATCAGAATTGGCCATAGGACAATGATCCACAAAAAGGGGCTGGTCACTGCCAAAAGCCTGAACCAGTTTGATCAGGGAATTGGATATGAAAACAAAGTTTTCACGCTTTTCTTCTATGCTTTTTGCTTCTTTAGTCAATTTTGCATGTTCAGCCAGAACGCTTCCATATTCCGCCCAAAAATTACCGGCCTCTCCGTTTAAAGAGTTAGCGTCCACTGCCTCCACAGTTTTCAGGAGGCCAGCACCTGACTTCCCGGCTTCCTTTCCTTCAACCAAATCCTTTTTTAGGACCAGGTAGGCAACTACTACTGCGCTTAGCTGCTCCTTAAAAGTTTCTGAAACCTCGCTCAAGTCCGGCACTTCTTTCGCAATGACATCAGCTGGTCCTCCCTCAATTGCCGCCTGATCTCCTGTGCCTGCTCCTGCCTCGGGATTCATCATACTGGGTTTTCCAGCCAACTGTGCGGCTGCATCCACTGTAAAGGTACCATTGACCACAATTTCTTCTCCCGCTCTTAAACCTTCTTTTACTAAATAGGCATCCGCCAGAGCCGGCCCCAGAACTATTTCTCTAAGGGTAAAGCCAACATTGTTGCCGAGCTTTTCCTTTACATACACTACAGACCGAGTTCCGGTCCATAAAACGGCAGACCTTGGAACCACCAGCTCATTTGATGTGGCTTCCCCAAGTTCAGTCTGTACCGTTCCCGACACAAACATTTCAGGTTTTAATTTGCCTTCGCTGTTGTCCACTACCACCCTGGCCCTGGCAACCCGGGACTGAGAATTTAGAAGGGGATCAACGAAGGTGATCTCTCCTTCAAATGTTTCCCCTGGAAGTGCTCTGACGGTGAATTCCACTTTGCTCCCCTCTTTTACCCAGCCTACCTGCCCTTCATAAAGATCGAACAGCACCCAGACCTCAGAAAGATCAGCGATCTGGTAGATCGGCATTCCACGTTCCACATAATCCCCTAAATTGACCAGCTTTTCAGTGACTATTCCACTTACGTCTGCCGTTATAGGAAAACGCTCAAGAGGTTTTCCACTCGTTAAAATCTGGTTGATCTGATTTTCACCGATCCTCCAATTGCGAAGTTTTTCCTTGGCCGCCTCAAATAATTCGGGCTGGCTTTCCCGAATCCTTGCCGCCTGGAGAAGTTCCTCCTGTGCCGTAACAAGTTCTGGAGAATAGACGGTGGCAAGGGTTTGACCCCGTTGAACCTGCTCCCCGGTAAAATTTACCTTCAGGCTTTCTATCCGTCCTGGAATGTGGCTGGACTGCGTAACAGTATTAGTCTCATTCAGTTCTACTTTCCCATTCAAACGGAGCGTTCGTGCAGCTGCACTTTTGCCCACCTGCATAGTACTTACATTGGCCAGCTTCATCGCATTCTCGCTCATCTGGAAAGTAGCGGGATTATCGGTTTCCGCCCCTGCATTCACAGCAGGAATCAGCTCCATACCACAAATTGGGCAGTCTCCTGGTCCATTTTGTCTTATTTGTGGGTGCATGGAGCAAGTCCAGATCTGATTTTCCTCAGCTTCTGTATGCGCATGCTCACTTTCAACTAACCTGGCTGCGTTATTGCCCCCGAAGATCAGCCAGCCTATGAGAAATCCGAGAATGAGGACTCCTCCAATTTTCACTATATTCTTATACTTTGTGTTCATTTTATTCTGTTTTAGAGGATAAATAATCCATTCGTGCTTGTGCCGTCACCCCGCTTCTTATTGCATTTAGGCGCTGGGTCTTGAGCATTATTATATCTTGATTCATTCTAAGTACTTCATCAAAATTCCCGGTCGCGGTACTGTAAGCGGAAATCAAAAGGCTTCTTGCCTGTTCTGAACTCTCAATTTGCCTGTTGTACAGATCTATTAAGGTCTCAGCTTTTTTTAGTTCGAAAAGAGAAAGCTCATACTGTGACCGCAATTCATTCTGTTGCCGCTGACCTTCCTGTTCCATGGCCGTGGTCATAAATTCAGCCTCTTTCCTCATGGCTTTGTACTTTTTCCGGAAGATGGGCAGACTCACAGACAACATCGGCATAAAAGCATCATCCCCGTTCATTTCAGGCATTCCCATAGGTGTCTTTGACATAATGGTGTAGTCTAACCCTAAACCGAGCATCGGCATTCCTTCCTTCCTTGCCAGCTCCTGTTGTGCTTCATAAGCTCTTTTCTGACTCTCAAACTGCTGTACAGCCGGGTGATCCTTCAGTACTGGATCCAGCTGGCTCTCATTCCAGTTAAAAACAAGGGTATCAGCAATCTGAACAGACAGCTCCGGGCTCCGGTTGAGCATAAGATTAAAATCGGCTTCTAAAGGTTCCAACTGATCCCTTAAAACTTCAATGGCGGTGAGAGCCCCCTCCTTCTGAATATCTATTCTCACCACGTCTACCATCTGTCCGCCTCCACTGCTGAACCTGCTCAATGAAAGATCCTTGTATGAATCCAAGATCTCCAGATTTTCCTCCTGTAACTCTATGGTTTTCTCCACTTCGTACAGCTGAGCGTAGGCTGATTTAACCTCAAAAAACAACTTGTTGCGCACATCCAGATAATTCTGAAACTGAGCCTCGGCCATCAGGTTTGCAACGTTCTCCCTGGCTTCCAGGGTGCCAAACCAGGGAAACATCTGCATCAAACTGAATACGGCTTCCTCTGCTCCCATACTACTTTCCATCATCCGCCCAAAGGCACTGACGGTAAGCGTTGGGTCGGGCAGACTGGAAACCTGAGGCGACTTTTGAAGGGCAGCCTCAAATTGGGCATAAGCTGCCTGTACCCCAGGATTGTTTGATGCTGCCAGCTGGAGGTAATCCTCCAAATCTTCCTGAGCTGTTATAGGCAGACTTAAGAAGCCAGCCAACAGAAAGAGCAGTTTATATTTGATATATATATTCATCATTTACTTTTTTTGTTCTTAATTAGTAAGGCCCATTAAACCGGATTCTTTTTCACCACAGTTTCACGCCAATAAGCCTGTAACACCGGTACCACGAATATGGTCATGACCTGTATGACCATACCACCGACTATGGGAATGGCCATTGGAACCATAATATCAGAACCTTTACCTGTAGAGGTCAAGACCGGAAAAAAAGCAATAACCGTAACGGCTGTGGTCATCATTGCCGGGCGAACCCTCTTTAGACCGGCCTCCAGGACTGCCGCACGGACTGCAGGAACAGTCTTAGGATCTTTTTCCTCAAAAATCTGGTGAATGTAGGTGCCCATAAGCACCCCGTCATCAGTGGCAATTCCAAACAAAGCTATAAACCCTACCCAGACGGCCACACTGAGATTTACTGTCCCCATCTGAAAGAGGTCCCGCATATTTACCCCTGCTACGGCAAAATCCATAAACCAGGGCTGCCCGTACAGCCAGATCATGATAAAACCTCCTGAAAGGGCTACAAAAACTCCCGAGAAATGAATAGAAGAAGCTATGACAGTTTTAAATTGGAAGTACAGCAACATAAAAATGCTGATCAGTGCTATTGGGATTACAATGGAAAGGCGTTTCATAGCCCGTACCTGATTCTCATAGTTCCCTGAGAACTTGTAGCTCACTCCCGCAGGAACTACCAGTTCTCCGCTATCTATCTTCTTTTCGATCATCTCCTGTGCATCATTTACCACATCAACTTCGGCATAATCGTCTCTTTTATCGAAAAGAACATAACCAGTTAAGAAAGTATCTTCACTCTTGATCATTTGAGGACCCCTTACGTAATTCAGGTCCGCCAGATTGCCTAAAGGAATTTGTGCTCCACTACTGGTAGGAATCAGAATGTTTTTAATGCTGGCGGGATCATCGCGGAGCTCCCTGGGGTAGCGCACCCTCACCGGAAACCGTTGCCTGCCTTCGACGGTAGAAGTGATCTGCATTCCGCCTACAGCGGTTTCTATTGTCTGTTGCACATCTTCAATGCTTAAACCATAACGTGCAATGGCATCACGATCTATATCAATTTCCAAATAAGGTTTTCCCACGATCCTGTCGGCAAACACAGCTTCAGCCTTAACTGAAGGAACAGTTTTAAGGATCGTTTCCAGTTCCATTCCAAATTCCTGA
>CBFGYW010000147.1:0-5060 GCA_965653085.1 uncultured Salinimicrobium sp. | reverse complement strand
AGCCCAAATATCAAAGTAAGTGTGGAACTCTGGCTCAGTGCAGCACTGGCAATCATCCCTTCCACCGCCTGTGCCGACTCTATCCCGATCAGATGTTCAATCTCCTCCGTAATGCGTCCCTGCACTGCTTCTCTTCCCCAGAAGTAGCCTGCGGTATTTACAACAATGATAAGAAGGGATGGAAGGGAAAACAGGGCGTAATAAGCAATTGTTGCACTCCTTGCCCAGGGATCGTTTCTGTTCCAACTAAAATAGGAGGCCTTCAACAGGCGCCAGAACCTGAACAATTTGATCTTCATTCCCGAATTACCTGATGTTTCTCTTGAAGGTATAAAAAAACCCTTTAAACGTTTCGGCTTAAAGGGTTTTTAGTAAAAGTTTAGGAAGATTACATTTCCTTGAAAATAGAATGCATCAGACGTTTTTTATCGTTGATGCTTTCTTCAAGAGAGATCATGGTCTCAGTGCGATATACACCTTCGATGTCGTCAAGCCTGAAGATGATTTCCTTAGCATGATGTGTATCGCGGGCCCTGATCTTACAGAATACATTGAATTTCCCGGTAGTAACGTGAGCCACAGTTACAAATGGAATTTCGTTTATTCTCTCCAGTACAAATTTTGTCTGAGAGGTATTCTGAAGGAAAATCCCAACGTATGCGATGAATGCATAGCCTAATTTCTCGTAATTAAGCGTAAGAGAGGATCCCAGAATGATACCAGCCTCTTCCATCTTTTTTACCCTCACATGAACTGTACCTGCAGAAATCATAAGCTTCTTTGCAATGTCAGTAAAGGGAGTCCTTGTGTTTTCAATTAGCATATCAAGGATCTGATGATCTGTTTCGTCTAATCTAAATTTTGCCATAATTTTCGAAATTAATCCTTACTTAATAGTTATTCATGGAGGCAAATTTACTACAAAATCCTTGAGTTATTGCGATATTTGGGTACTTTTATTCAATTTTAAACGAAATTTTCTCCCTATTTAACAAAATCCCCTCAACTACATCGTTTTCGCTTAATGACTTCCCCGACATCGTACGTGCTTCCTGCCCTTTGAAATCATAGGTTCTATGCCCTAAAATCGGAAGCTCCTCCTGCACCTGTTGTACTACAGGCACGAAGATCACCTTTGCCTCCTTTAACTTTTCCAGATATTGAATTGACACATCTACTTTCTTACCCTCATGTTGAACGTTCCTGAGGAGGATATCACAATAATCCTTCCGGTTCTCCGGGATTTTGTTGTACGACTGAAGATCCTCCTTCTCAAAGGCCCCGCAACTAATGGAGGAAATTCCAGCCAGCATGGCTAGCGCAATATATTTTCGTGTCTGCTCCCTCTTATAATCTTCTGGATAATGACCGGCCTCAAAAAGAATTGTAGGCACTCTTAAGGATTGAAACCTGTCGCCTGAACAATTGATGTTAAAAGCATCGTCAAACCGCCCCACCTGGCCCGGAATATAATTCTGAAGCAGGGAATTCATCGCTGAAATGGCCTTCATTGCTTTCTCCCTTGTTCGGGTAACACTCCTCTCCTCATCCATGGCAGGGGCCAAAAAAGAAACTGTAGCAGGTTTTCCGAACCTTCCTGCGCTGAATATGCTTCTTTGGTCGTGGAGATTAAAACAGAAATCTGGAGAAAGCTCCTCAAAGCACCTTCTCAAAATCCGACTTTCCACCTGCGTCAGTTCATTCGCATCCCTATTAAGATCTACTCCGTTTATGTTTTCCCTGGTATACCTCTCTGCTCCATCCGGATTTAACATAGGAATAAAACGCAATGTACATCTATCAAGAATTTCTGATAGTTCAGGAATATGGCCTTTTCTGCTGAATAGGTTGAAGATATCAAAGAGTGCCTTGGTGGTCGTACTTTCATTTCCGTGCATTTGAGACCAGCCTAGAATTTTTAATGGACCCATTCCGAAACTTATAGAATGAATGGGAATATCATTTTCCGATCTTCCTATTTCTTCAACGGTAAAGGCAGAAGCAAGCCTTCGGAGTTCAGGCTCGAGTTTTGAGAAAGTTATATATCTGCCACTGAGCCTGTGATTTTTCAGATCCTGATAATCCTTCCAGAAGGCATTTATAAAATTGGATTTTTTCATGTTTACAAAAGTAATTAAACCCGTTTTTACAATTGTAAACAAGGTTATTGAAAGATGCTGTATACGAATGTAAACCTAATATCCTTCCTTGTTAATGAGGTTCTGGGAAGAATTCCAATCCTTATAAAATATAAGAATATATGATTGAAAATTAGTGAATTACAAAACTTCACATGAAGTTATACTTAAATTAAATACAGGTACCTATCCTATTGAATTAGGTGGATTGGGCGGAAATAATTACATTTGTAAATCAAATAATCTCAACCCTTAGTTTACAATGGTGAACACCGAAGGATTTACAAAACGCCTCAACCGAATCATGGAATTTTATGATTTATCAGCGGCTTCCTTTGCCGACAGGATCGACGTGGGCAGGTCTTCCATCTCACATCTCTTATCCGGAAGAAATAAACCCAGCCTGGATTTCGTCCTTAAAATTGTAAATGCCTTTCCCGACGTGGAACTATATTGGCTGCTTAATGGGAAAGGAAGTTTTCCCAATTCAGATAAAAGATCTGTCTCCCCCCGTGCCCCCAATCAGGTTGTATCCTCCGGAAAACAGCCTGACCTTTTTTCGGAAACAGGAACTGAAGCACAGGAGAGGATTTCTTCAGGAAGCAAGGCTATTCATAAAATAGTGATTTTCTATACCGACGGCAGTTTTGAAGCCTTCCAGAATTGAGATTCTTACAAAAAGGAGTATTTTTGCAGCATGAAGAAAATCCTGCCTTCCCTCTGCATTATGGCCCTCTGCACCTCCTGCTTTCAACCGGAAAGGAACTGTGCTGACTTTAGAACCGGAACTTTTGAATTTGAAGCCTTTCTGGAAGGAAAGCTCCAGAAAACGGTATTCACCAGAAACGACTCGATTGAAATTGACCGTTTCCAGGGCAAAAGTGACACCTCCTCTGTACGCTGGCTGAACGATTGTGAATATATACTCACAAACCTGAATCCCGACAGCAGAGCGGAAGAAAAGCCACTTCACATCAAGATCCTTACAACCGAAGGAAATACCTATACATTTGAATACGGACTGGTAGGGGAAACAAAGAAACAACGAGGTACTGCTGTGAAGGTGGAATAAGCTGCAGTGGTGTGAAAATATTTCTGTAAAGCCTTAGGATAGGCTGTAAATTCTATTTGCTCTTCAAAATATCATTCTGTTCCTGCATCAACTTATTCAGGTTTTCAAGCAGCTGTACGTCCTTTGCAGGGGCGACGGTCTTATCGTTTGGATCTTCCGCCCTATTCCTGAACCTGTTCATCAATTTCACCACGATAAAAACAGTGAAACCAATTATCAGGAAATCCAGCAGCACCTCTATCAGTGCCCCATAGGCGATCGTCACTTCAGAGACTAGTGAGGTACCATCTTCAGCCAGTACTGCCTCCCTCAGGATCCACTTTTTATCCGAAAATTTAACCCCTTCCGTAAGCAGGGATAACGGAGGCATGATCACCTGTTTCACCAGCACATCTACAACCCCGTTAAAGGCGGTACCGATAATTATACCTACCGCCATATCAATCATGTTACCCTTTATGGCAAATTCCCTAAACTCTTTAATTAACCCCATTACTCATCGAATAACTTAATCTGAGCCTCATCACCCGGGTTCTTGCTCTTGTTTAGCTTCCCTTCTGAAAAATCAGGGGGCGAGGAAAGCGTGTTTTCCTCTTCCCTGTCCATGGATTCTTCATCCACAACTTCCATGTCTTCCGGTGCGGTTTCCTCAGGCATCACGAAAGGTTTCGGATCCATCAGATTGATCTGTTTCACCTTTAAACCAGTCAGCTGATTACCTAAAGCTTTTATTCCCTTGATTGCTATAAATTCTTCCAGTTCAACAAGATCATTTGGCCGCTGCTCCTTATTCCTTTCTTTGGAATAAACAACCTCTGCGACCGGAAGGTAATCCGTTGAAACAACCTCCAGATAAGATTTCGGATTGTCCCCGATGAAGTTTTCTTCGCGGTCTTCGTTCTCTATCAGAAAACGTTTCACGTAGAAGCGTTCCTTTTCGGCTTCCCAATAGATGGCCGTAATGGGTTTCTTCGGAACCCATTTTTCCAGCACAATCATATCGTCATCAAAACGAGTGGTGATCTCCGGTTTAATTGTCTTGGCGACTCCGTTCTGGGTAATGACCAGAAGCCTGTCTTCTCCTTTGAACTCACCCAGCAGCTCCCCTCTTTCATCAACGTTCAGGCGTTTTACAGTTTCATCGAACCAGATCCTTCTGGGTTTTAAAGTGGAAACCCCTTCTTCTTTAAGCTCTATACGTTTTATGGCGTATTTTGTTACTATATTCCCTTTTACCGCACGACCCTTGATGGCCAGATCCCGGAAATCCACCTCGAACTTCAGTTTCTTTATACTTCCCACCTGTCGCAGGTAAACGGTTACCACTTCGGCCTCACCATTGGGGTTTTCTGAAAAGTAAAGAATCTCTGAGCCTTTCTTACCCTGGGTCAGTTCATATTCCCTGTCACGGGTGATGGAGGTCACGTTAAAACGTTTTATATACGAGGCGCCCCCCTTTCCATCCCTGTAAATAAGGTTGTAGATGGTGCGTTTGTCTTTTTTCTTGAATACGGCAACGTGAATGATGTCCTTCCCGATGAACTTCTTGTCATCCACCTTGGTTACCACCATCTTACCCTCGCGGGTAAAACAGATAACGTCGTCGATATCTGAACAGTCGGTCACATATTCATCCCGCTTCAGGCCGGTACCCACGAAGCCTTCCTTGCGGTTCACGTATAATTTGGTGTTCCTGATAACAACTTTCGTAGCTTCAATATCTTCAAATAGCCGCAATTCGGTTTTTCGTTCCTTTCCTGCCCCGTATTCCTTCTTCAGCCTGGTAAAATAAGCGATTGCGTACTCCACCAGATGATCCAGATGGTGTTTTATCTGGGCGATCTCCCCTT
>CBFGYW010000146.1:0-5133 GCA_965653085.1 uncultured Salinimicrobium sp. | reverse complement strand
CACGCAGGTACCTTATTAGGTGCCAGAAACCCTACAATTTTAATTGAAGCTTTCGAAGATTTTATTAAAGAGGAGGAAACTGCAGGTGAGGAATCCACCTTAATTTTTTTAGGTCCAAAATCCGAATATAATAAACGTTTAGAAGTAAAACAGAAATTATTAAAGTCACAACTATTTTATAGTGAAGACTCGGTACATTCGAGAGTCGTTTTCCAAATGATGAAGAAAGTGTCGGTTAATTTAATTTTAGAATCCAAAGGACCCATTAGCCCTTTTTTACCAGGTAAATTTCCCGTCTGTATACAAGCTGGAAAGCCAATCCTACTTTTAGGTCCAGTAGTTAGTGAATCAAGAAGATTACTCGGGAAGGACTATTCCTGGTGGTCAGAAATAGACGATAGGGAGAGAATTAAAAAGATTATAAGTCAGCTTTATTTAAATTGGAAGAATGGAAAAGACCAATATTTTTCAAGACCGGACCTTATTGAGTATTTGGGGGAAAATAGATTAAAAATTTCTCTAAATGAACTTCTGGAAAATTAAGATATGAGAATTCTAATGGTTTCTATGTTTGCGAATCATTTTATTAATTGGACATTACAGTTAAAAAACTCTGGTCATGAATTATACTGGTTAGATGTTTATGATTCAAATACATATTTTGAGGATTTAGAATTTGTAAATCAAATAACAGGTTGGAGAAACCGATTCAATTTTCCCGGCAGATATGTTATAAAAAAAAAGCACCCAACGTTTTATAAATTAATCCAAAAAGTAAATCAACGGAATCTTAATAAAAAAGTCAATCAGGAAATAAAACGGATAAAACCTGATATTGTACATAGTTTCGTAATGCAATCGGGTACCTTACCTATACTAAAGACAATGCAGGAGAACCCTCATGTCAAATGGGTTTTCTCGGCTTGGGGAAATGATTTATTTTTTCGTAAACAGAACTTTTCCGACTTAAGTGGTATAAAAAAGACTCTTCCACATTTAGACTACATGTTCGCGGATTGCAATAGGGATATGGAATTGGCTTATAAGTTGGGGTTTGAAGGTTATTATTTAGGAACTTTCCCTGGAGGGGGAGGATATAATATTAATTTTTATAATAAATTCCTTTTTCCAAAAAACCAACGGAATGTCATTGTAATAAAGGGTTACCAAAGTAAATTGGGAAGATGTATCCAAGTATTAAAAGCGCTGTCCAGGATAAAAACCCTATTGAATGTGTATGAGATTCAGATTTTTGGAGGCAATGAAGAGGTGGAAAACTATTTAATTACATCAGGGCTATCAGAATGGATAAATTTAAAATTTCATAAAATTATTCCCCATAAGCAAGTTATGGAGTTGATGGGGAAAGCAAAAATTTATATTGGAAATAACATATCTGATGGAACTCCTAATACATTATTGGAAGCTTTTGTAATGGAAACCTTTCCTATACAATCAAATCCTGGCGGAGCTACAGAGGAATGGATATCTCATGGAAAAAACGGCCTTTTGATTGAAAACCCAGAGGATATTAACGAAATCAAAAATTTAATTTTGAGGGCTCTTCAAGAAAAGAACCTTGTTGATAAAGGAATAGAATATAACACTTTGTATATCAAACCAAGACTTGAGAGGGAACTCATTAAGAATGAGGTTTTATCTAAGTACCGATTTATAGAAAACAATTTATGATTATTGTTGAACAACCCCAACTTTTCGCGAAGGAAAGTACCAGCCTTTTTTCTGCTGTTTTTTTTCATGCCAGAAGTCCTAAAAAAGAGGAGTTATGGTTTGAAATTCCGGTTGAATACACAAAATCATTAGTAACTGATCGATTGGACCCATTTGTGGTGGCATTGTTGCCACTGGCTCTTATTGAAGGGCAAGATCTCCATTTAAAAGGAACCGTTACAAAAAGGCTGTTGTATTCCCTAAATAACTATTTAATTCAAGCACTTTGCCTGGCGAATAAAAAATATCATAAAATTAAAGTGATTGCAGATGAAGAGTGCGATGAACAATTAAACGAGTATCATTGTGGGGGCACGGGATTATCTTGTGGAGTGGATTCCTTTGCTACCTTTTACGACCATTTAACAGCCTCTCCCCCTAACAGAATTGACTATTTTACCTTTTATAATGTCGGCTCCCATGGTGACTTTGGAGGCGAACATTCAAGAGAGATTTTTCATCAACGACTAGAGAGGGTGAAGGCATTTGCAACTTCGGTGGGTAGGAAAGTGATTTCCATTGATTCTAACCTGGCAGAAATTCTTCGGATGAACTTCCAGTCTACCCATACCTTAAGAAATATTGCAGTGGCACTACTGTTCCAGAAATTATTTAAAACCTACTATTACGCCTCTGCGTATAGATTTGATCATTTCAAGTTGAATTCGCGAGATACCAGTGATTCCGATATCTTATATCTGTCATTATTGTCTACGGAATCTACCAATTTTATCTCGGGGGCTTGTCAGTACACGAGGGTGGAACGGATAGAGAAAATAAGTCAACATCCAGAAACCTACTATAGTTTAGATGTCTGTACTAACTTGTTTCATCAAGGGGAAAAAATAAACTGTACGTGTTGCGATAAATGCCTTAGAACAGCTCTTACCCTAGATTTAATCGGGAAACTGGAGAATTATGAACCGGTGTTTTATCTTAATAGATATTACGAATTAAAAGATTCCTTTATAGGAAAAGTTATTGCGACCAGAAATACAATTCCCTTACACGGAGAATTATATTCTTTTATGAAGACTAAAATTAATTTAAATTCCTATCCAGTGGAGGTGTTTCGATATAAATTGCTGACCTGGAAAAACAAAAAAAAGAAGCGTCTTAAACAAGCTTTTAATCTTTAGGAATGATTTCCATTATCTACGCCAATCGAAACCGGGATGTTCAAAGAATTCGATATTCCTTAACCTCATTACAAAATCAGACGAGTGAGGATTTTGAAGTGGTGTTTATCGATTATGGCAGCGACCTTCCGTTGGTGAAGGAATACGGGAAGGTCTTTAGGGAATTTCCTTTTGTTCGATTTTTTACTCTTCAGGTTTCCCAGTTGCTCTGGAACAAAAGCAAGGCCTTAAATTTCGGTGTTAAACAAGCCACCAGAGAATTTGTGTTTGTTGCAGACGTAGATTTGATTTTCCACCCGAATACAATTCAATTATTTACTTCAATAGCCCATAAAGAAAAGTTTTTCCTGTTTCCCCTGAATTACCTAAATCAGACGGAGTCTCAGAAATTAGACGGAGTCTATGATTTTGAGCATCTAAAAAGTGACAGGAGAGGTCTGGTCAATGGGATGATTCTCGTTGCTAAAGAGGCAATGGACAAGGTCTGGGGTCTGGATGAATTTTTTCACTTTTATGGAAGTGAAGACGAGGACCTGTTTAGGAGATTAGAAAATGCAGGATATCAAAGAAAGTTTTATGAAAAGGATTTTTTCTTGCACCATTGGCATCGGAGCTTTTCCGGTTCTGAAGATGCCCTTCTTACCACCAATCCAAGGTTGAAAAATATTATGCGTATTAATCAGCGGCAATTCCTGAGGAATTTGGAAGAAAAGAGGTTCCGCCCACTTAGACAGTCGGGATGGGGCGAAATAATGGCCTCGGAAGACAGTGCTAAATTGACTATTCCGACAAAGGTTTATAAAATACCCAATATTTTGGCCTGGATAGAACATTTTCTAAGTGAGGAATTAGCAACATTGGAAGGTGAGATTGTTGCAGTGACTTTCTTTGAGGATCCGTATTATCTTACTAATAAGTACAGGGTTAAGAAACTTCTTGGGAAGCAAACGCAGATATATTGTTCAATGAAGGAAGTAAATGATCTAGTTTTGAAGACCATTTTGTTTAACTACCGAGATGGGAATTACAGTTTTAGAGTGGGGAAGGATCTAAAACATATCTATTTTTCAATTGCCTTATAATAACTAATTTGAGAAACAAATCTAGAATAAAAAGTAGGTTATTCTGGTTGCTGGAAATGCTTCCTTCTTCCATTGGAGGATCTATTTATCACTGGCTGCAAAATTTAAAAGGGCCTTCACTGGAAGCGAAAGTAAATAGCTCTTATAGCACCTATTCACAACTTACCCAAATAGCAGATAAAAATGGATTCTCCTTTACCGGAAAAAAAATTGTGGAGATAGGTTCAGGCTGGCTGCCTTTGCTCCCGTATTTTTTGAAATACGAAGGGGGAGCCCGGGAAGTAAATACCTATGATTTGAACAGGCATTATCAGAAAAACAAAATTTTTAGCCTGAACCATTTTTTTGAGGAGCGATTTAAAAAGAAAATAGTTTGCATAGATCACAAATACGGCCTACCCGAAGGAATTTTCTATTACCCAAATACTAATATTGCAGGGGAGAATTTAGGGGAGGCAGACATCATATTCTCTCGATTTGTTTTGGAACACGTTACCCCCGAGGCATTGCTAAAAATGCACCTGCATTTCAGGAAACAGTTAGATCCCGGAACTCATATCATACATTTTATTTCCCCCAGCGACCATAGGGCATATGATGACAATACTTTATCTCTGCAGGACTTTCTTCGGTACTCCGAAAAGGAATGGAACCGTATCCAGACCAGATTCGACTATCACAACCGGTGGAGATTGCCGCAATATATTTCCTTATTTCATAAATTGGGATTTGAAATTGTACATTTGGAATATGACTTTCCAGACAGAACTACTGATACTTATAAGAAATTTGAGGCGGTCCCCCTGCATTCTGACTTTCAGCACTACACAGAGGAAGAGTTGATTGCCGGATCTATAAACATAGTATTAAAAGTATGACCATAATCGCGGAAGTAGCTCAAGCCCATGAGGGTCAACTGACACTGGCACATTCATATGTAGAGGCCTTGTCCTGCACAGGGGTTGATGCCGTAAAATTTCAGGTCCATATAGCAGAAGCCGAAAGCAGCATTCATGAGCCCTTCCGAGTCCGTTTTTCAGAGGATAAAACCCGTTTTGATTACTGGAAGCGGATGGAGTTTTCCCTGGAGCAATGGAAGGCGCTAAAACAACATTGTGAGGAAGCGGGAATGGAATTCCTGGCTTCTCCCTTCAGCAATGCGGCTGTTGATCTTCTCGAGG
>CBFGYW010000145.1:0-5148 GCA_965653085.1 uncultured Salinimicrobium sp. | reverse complement strand
AGTGATTAACAGTGTTTTAGTTCCTTTTTAGGTAAGGTTCGTCGGGGTGGCAGGATTCGAACCTGCGGCCTCCTGCTCCCAAAGCAGGCGCGATAACCGGGCTACGCTACACCCCGCAAAGCTTACGCTCATTGCGGCTGCAAATATAGCAATTCTTTTTCCTTGCAAACACAGCCGAAGAAAATATTTTTAGATAATGTGCATTCGTCCCGCTGCACGTGATCTTCAGATCACAATAATCAATTCGTCCCTATAAAAAATGAAAAATTCAAGATCGAAATATTCTCCCCTGACAAAACATTTTTTCCTTCCTTTGTCAAAAAAGGAGATGGATTCCGAAGATATCCGCAGGCACCAACGTCTGAAGAATTATCAGAAAGCCCTCGCACAACTGAACAAGGCTGTAGCCATCGCCAAAGAACGAAGGCTAAATGACCTGGAGAGACAGGGACTCATCCAGGCTTTCGAGTTCACCCACGAACTTGCCTGGAATGTAATGAAAGATTATTTCTTCTACCAGGGAAATTCAGAGATCGGGGGAAGCAGGGATGCCTCCCGGGAAGCCTTAAAATCCGGACTCATTGCAAATGGAGAGATCTGGATGGAAATGATTGCCAGCCGCAACAAGACATCTCATACCTATGAAGAAGCCGTTGCCCAGGAAATCACCTCCCATATCATCAGCGCCTATCTGGAGCAACTGAATGCTTTGGAAATTAAGATGTTAAAGATCCAGGAAGCTGGAAAGAAAACTTGAAATCTGGAAATTCAGAATTCAAAATTAAACCCGCACCCCGTAACTCGTAACTCGTAACTCTAACCTCTTAACTCTTAACTCTTAACTCTTAACTCTTAACTCTTAACTCTTAACTCTTAACTCCTAACTCCCCACTACCATAAATTTTCACCCCCACCCTGTTAATATGGCCTACCAGCTCTTCATTTGAGATCATATGAAAAATGGAGAGGTCAATAGTATAAGGCAACAACAGATCATCCAGTTCATTTTCAATTTTATAAAGAATACGCAGATTGAGGGTCGAGCCTTTCAGGCTGAGATCGATATCAGAATAAGGCCTGTAATTTCCTTTTGCCCTGGAGCCATACAAAATCGCTTCCTCCACCTCGGGATACTGCGTCAGAATTCCCCTGATCCTCTCGATCACAGCCTCCTTTAAACCCGTATTCTGGAATTCCGTGACATTCATAATTCAAAGATAAAGGAAAAGAGAGTAAATCCAGAACCAAAATTTTCCGCACCTCGCACCCCGAATGCCGCACCCCGCACCCCGCAACTCGTAACTCTTAACTCTTAACTCTTAACTCTTAACTCCTAACTCCCAACTCTCCCCCCCACTTCTCCTTCACCCTCTCCCAGTCAAACTCCTCCGCCTTCTTCCGCCCCTGGATACTCAACCTCTCCGCCAGATCAGCATCCTCCAGCAGCCGCTCCAGGGCAGCCGACAGATCCTCCGTACTACCCGAAGGCACCAGCAGCCCATTCTCCTCGTGGGAGAGCAGGTACGGCAGTCCCCCCACCCGGGTGCTCACTATCGGCAGGCCCAGCGCCATCGCCTCTATCAGGGTCACCGGCGCATTGTCCACCTCCGAGGTATTCAGGAACAGGTCATAGTCCTGTGCCAGGGCGGTCCACTCCCCCTGCCCCAGCTTCCCCGCAAAGGTCACCGGAAGCCGATGCTGCAGCGCATATTCCCTGCACGCCTCCAGCGAAGCATCCTTCCGCGGACCCACCATACAGATTTCCGCACCCGGATACTTCCGCAGCAGCTGCTGAAGCGTTTTTAAGGCCTTCAGCGGATCGTAAATGTCCTGGAAGGCCCTAACCCACAAAATCTTCGGGGAAACGCTCCTACGCGCCCTAAATGTGTAATTTTCAATGCTGATACTGTTCGGGATAAACCTCAGATTCTCAATTCTGAATTCAGAATTCTGAATTAAGAATTTCGACGGTGCCACATTCACATACGCCCCCTCAAACAATTCCCTGCTGGCCCGCGGAGACCTGCGCATCCGTTCCGGCAGCTCCCCTCCGTGGAGGATTGGGATATAGTTCAGCCCCAGCAGCCTGCACAGCCGTGCCACCCCTACCGCATACCAGAAGTTCCAGGTGCTGTAGGTATCTATCAGTACAAAATCGGCCCACTTCCGGTAGCGCCACACCGTCCACAGCATCTCCCCCAGCCGCAGGAACTTCCCCTGCCGCGAAGAGGCCGTCACCACCCCATAACCCTCCTTCCGCAGCTTCTCCCCCAAAGTCCTCACCCCAGTAGGATTCCCCGAGTCCAGATCATTGCCTATGTAAATGAGATTTTTGATGACTTGAAAATTTGAAAATGGAAAAACTTCTTCGGACTTCGGACTTCGGACTCCCGACTCCAGACTCCCGCCTCAACTATCCAACACCCCAATCCACTCCTCCTTCACCACCTCCCAGTCAAAAGCCTGCACCTTCCTGTTGGCAGCCAGGGCGATCCTGTGCGCCTTCTCCGGATGCTCCAGCAGGTCCACAATCGCATCCACCATCGCCGACGGATTCTTCTCCGGCACCAGCACCCCATCCACCCCGTTTTCTATCAGGTACGGCATCCCCCCCACATCGGTCGATATCACCGGCAGCCCCAGGGCCATCGCCTCGATCACGCTTATCGGAGTATTGTCTATATTGGTCGAGTTGATAAAGAAATCGTAGTCCTTCGAGAGCGCCGCCCACTTCTGCTTGCTCAGCTTCCCCGTGAACATCACCGGCAGGTCGTGCTCTTCGGCATAGTCCCGGCATTCCTTCAGGCTCCCGTCCTTCTCCGGCCCCACCATACACAGCTCCGCCTTCGGATAGAACTTCAGCAGCTCCCGGTACACCACCAGGGCCAGCAGCGGATTGTAACGCTCCTGAAAACGGCGGACCCACAGGAGCTTCGGTCCATATTCCCGGCGTTCCGTGAAGGGATAATCGGTCAGGGTAATGGAATTCGGAATGATACGCGTGTTCCTGAAGCCCTGCTGCTGAAAGATGTCGTGCAGAAAATGCGAGGGCGCCACATTGAGGCGGGAGTTTCCGAAGAGGCTCCTGCTCATCCGCGGCGAATCCTCCAGCCTGCCGGGGAGGTTGCCCCCGTGGAGGATGGGGATATAGGGGATCTTCAGCTGCTGACAGAGTTTCCCAATGCTGTAGGCGTAATAGAAGTTCTGGGCCCCGTAGGTGTCGATGAGCACCGTGTCGGTCTCGCGGCGGTTGTGCCACAGCAGGTAGAGCATATCCACCAGCCGCACCGCCTTGTTGTCCTTGCTGCTGGCAGTTTTCACCCAGTAGCCCTCCTGCTTCAATACCTCGCTGAAAAACGATATATAGGTAGCCGTAAAGGTCGAGTTTGAGAGGTTGTTACCTATATAAAGTATTCTTTTTCTTTTCATCTACTATGTATAACAGCGCCAGCCCGTATATAAATGCGGGGAGGGCAATCCTCATTGCCGAATGGTTGATGGTCAGGAACCAATACGCCATAAAAGCCAGAAAATAATAATTGTTTTTGAACTTAAACCAAAAAAGGATCGGAACAAATATAAGAATTAGAATGGCAGTTACGCCCAACATTCCGTGTTCTGACAACAGACGACTGATTTCATTATGAGTAGCGGTAACCACTCCGGTAGCTTCTTCTCTGAAGATCATCGCCTGGCCAACTCCCACCCCAACTACCGGATTGAAATAGAAACCTTCCAATTCAGTTATTACTAATTCCCCTCTCCCTGTAGTAATATCTCCTTTTGAACGCCCAAACTCATCCTCTCCCGCATATCGATTCGCGATTAATCCTCCGGTCATTGCGGAAACATATAACCATGTGACAATAATTGCGGACCCCACAACAATTAATTTCGTGCGAAGTTTTGTTCTGCCTTTGGAATTTTGTTTGTAATACAGAATTGCCAGAAAAGCTACCACGCAGACCGCGCCTGTAAGTACCCCTCCCCTTGAGAACGTTCCCAAGGCACGATAGGTCATCAATCCGAATAAAATCAGATCGATCAGGTTAATCATTTTATTTTTTATAACGAAAAGACGGGTAACAAGTAAAAAACTACCCAATCCAAGCACCGTTGCCACCTGGTTAGGGCCAAACCCTCCCGTAGCCGAATAATTCGCTCCCATATTTAACTGGGAACCTAAAGTGGGAGTATAAAAAAACAGATATACAATGTTGGCAATCATTGGCAAAAGCAGCATGACCACCACCTTTTCAAATTGAAAACGTGTGATCTTTTTATAATAACAGTAAATTGCCGAAACTCCCAGACATACCGGCCCGCTTAAATTAAAAGCCACAGATTCCCTGAAGTCCATTCCATAAGGCACTGAAAGGGAGGCGACAACAATTCCAGGCACCAGTATCAGTAAGTAAATCCAGAAAGGCACAGTTTTGACCGAGGAGCCTTTAAAAATAAGCCCGATAAAAAGAAAAACAATTACCATATATTTTCCCGTCTCATAAAAGATCGAGCCCCCTGTCATCCTGTAGAAAACTTCTGCACCTGCAATATAGGCAGCAGCCATTAAGGCTTCATTATTCCTGTTCTGATTCTGAACAATGATAAATAGAAAATATACCAGGCTGGCGTGCAAAATTAGCTTGGCAGCAGGTTCAAATAAATAAATCGCAAAGCCAATCCCGAAATGCAGAAGGAGTAGTTTTACATATTCCTCATTCACCTGGTCTTCTTTTACCGAACCTGTTTTTTTTAGTCTCTGTCCCATGAACCTTTCCTAAAATATCCTTATCACAGGAATTTATAGAATTGTATGATTTCGGGAAGCACTGCTTCCTCCGAATATTCCCTTTTTATTTTCTGATATAACTTTTTTGAGTCTTCTCTTCTTGCAATATCATTTCTAATATAGAATAAAAGTGCTTTGCCCAAAGCCTCTGGATTTTCCGGCGGCACTAATTTACCCGTTCCTTCCAGGACTTCAGGAATATTCCCCACCGCAGTGGAAACTACTGCCAGTTCCGCCATCCCATATTCCAGAAGGGCTACCGGGAGACCTTCATTTACAGAAGAAAGCACCCCTAGATCGGCCTGTTTCAGGAAGTCGGGAATATTGGCCTGAAGGCCATAGATAAATACCTTTCC
>CBFGYW010000144.1:0-5157 GCA_965653085.1 uncultured Salinimicrobium sp. | reverse complement strand
AATAATAAAATTTATGTGGTGGTGCTTCACGATTCCGTTTTGGTTAAAAAGCTTCAGAAGCTGCCGGATTCGTCAAAAATACTGCTGGTTTCCCTAAATGAGGAATATGTCCCTATTCAGATTGATGTCACCGATATTCAGGAATTGTGGCAGGTTAATAGTAAACTTACTTTTAATCTGGAAACCCAATCAGAAAACAGCTTACTGCGACAACTACAGGCCTCCATGGATGACCTGAAAAACGAGTTTCGAAAGATTACCAACCCAGACTAAGGATTCCAGTTAATGGGATCTCAATTGTCGCTTTAAACAAACATAAAAAAATCCAACCGCCCAGGTTGGATTTTTTATTTATGTAATTAAAAAGTTGATGATAGGCTTAAAACTCCTCATCCACTTCATCTCCTACTTCGTCTACACCGTCCTCAATTCCGTCACCTACGTCTTCTGCAGCATCTTCTATGTCTTCGTCGACATTATCAAGATCGTCAGTTACCTCTACGTCGGTATCTTCATTTCTGGTTTCTCTACAGGAAATAAAAGAACTACTTACTGTAAAGAGTAAAGCGAATAACAAAATTACTTTTTTCATAATATGGTTGTTTTTAAGGTTTGGTTCTAACAAAAATAGATAAACTATCTGTACTTTAACGCTTTAGCTGCTAAAGTTTTCCTAAAAAGCATTTTTCAGGTTCAAAATTGAGCGTATATAAGCCCTAGTTCGAGTTGTCGTCCCCAATATTATCAATTTCTTCATTAATCTCTTTGTTGATCTCCTGGTCTACCTGTTCACCAGTACGTTCAAGTATACCTTTATCTTCTTCCTTCTGAATTTCTACCTCAGCCTCCTCGATTTCGCGGTCGGCCTCCACTTCTCTAACCACTGTTTCCTCCTTTACGGTTTCCCTGCAGGAAACAAAGGTTAGGCTGGAAAAAATAACGATTCCTAAGGTTAAGATTTGTTTTTTCATGTTTTTTGGTTTAAAATTTAACTACTAAAGTAAAACTTAGTCCGTGATTAGGAAAGAATATTGTGATTAATTTTCGGAAAATTAAGAATTGTTGTGAATATATTCTAAGATGGATTGTGTGGCTCCAAGATTGTTCTGGATAAAATGTTCAGTTATCAAGCCAGTCCTTTTCCTGAAGGAGTTGTCCTGAACCAGCTTGGAAAGAATTGCTGAAGCTTCTTCGGAGGTGGAGACTGAAAACAAACCTGCAAGTTTCCGAAGCTGTTTTGCTTCGGGAAATTTATCATAGTTTGGTCCTATAATAATAGGTACTCCAAAGGTGGCGGGCTCCAGAATGTTATGCAGTCCTGTATTTCCGGCAGCCCCGCCCACGTAGGCGATTTCAGCATAACTGTAGATCTTTGCCAGCAGGCCTACGGTATCAATAATAAAGACATTATAATCAGGTAGATTTTTACCTTCCTTTTCACTAAATAAAACCACTGACTTCCCAAATCTTTCCTTGAGGAGTTGTATTCTTTTTGGTTTAATAGCATGTGGTGCAATAATTATTTTTACATCCTTGTGCCCCTGAATAAAATCTGTCAATAAATCTTCATCCTCGGGCCACGTGCTTCCTGCAACCATGCAGAGGTGTTGATTTTTAAAAGCTTTGATGAATTCAAGATTGTTGTCCTGTTCAAGTTGGCGGGATACTCTGTCAAACCTCGTATCACCGCTTACTGTAACATTGGAAAAGCCCATGGAATGCAAAATTTTCTTGGACCTCTCGTTCTGTACAAAGAAGTGGTCAAAGGATCTGAGATATTTCTGCAGCCATTTTCCATAGGGTTTAAAAAAGATTTGGTCCTGCCGAAAACTTCCCGAAACCAGTAGTGTCCTTATCTTCCTGTTTTTAAGTTCTGAAAGGAAATTTGGCCAGAACTCATATTTTACAAAAAGCGCCCATTCCGGTTGAACGATATCCAAAAACCTTTTCGCATTTCTCCTGGTATCCAGGGGAAGATAAGTAATTACATCTGCCAGCCTGCTGGATTTTTTAACCTCATAACCAGAGGGTGAGAAAAATGTAACCACGATCTTGAAAAAAGGGAAATCGGTCTGCAGGCGTTCCATCACCGGCACTGCTTGTTCATATTCCCCTAAGGAAGCAGCGTGAATCCACACGTATCTTCCAGTCGATGAAATTGTTTTCTGAAGATGCGGAAAAACGTCTTTTCTTCCTTTAGAAAAGAGTTTCATCTTTTCCCCCAGCAAATTGCCAAATGGAAGTAATTTTTCTGCACTGGTTATAGCTATGTTGTATAGGGTTTCCAATATTCGGGTAAATGGACTGTGCTGCTAAATTAAGAAAATAGGATTGGTGAGAGGGGCTATATTTCGTAAATTCGCAGTCTTACAAAAACTTAGATGAAAAAGATTCAAATGGTTGACCTTAAGGGTCAATATGAAAAAATAAAAGATCAGGTTGATGCTTCCATAGCAGAAGTCCTGGATACCACGGCCTTCATTAATGGACCTGAAGTCCAGAAATTTCAGAAGGAACTGGAGGATTATATGCAGGTTAAACACGTAATTCCCTGTGCCAATGGTACAGATGCCCTTCAGATTGCGATGATGGGATTGGGACTGAAACCTGGTGATGAAGTAATTACAGCCGATTTTACATTCGCTGCCACGGTTGAAGTCATTGCGTTACTTCAGTTGACACCCGTCCTGGTAGACGTGGAACCCGACACTTTCAATATAGATCCTGAAGCCATTAAAAAAGCCATAACTCCAAAGACCAGGGCAATTGTACCTGTTCATTTATTCGGGCAGCCCGCAAATATGGACGCAATTATGGAAATTGCAGCAGAGCATGATTTATACGTAATAGAAGACAATGCACAGGCTATAGGGGCGAATTACCACTTCGCTGACGAAACCACTAAAAAGGCAGGGGCCATAGGACATGTAGCTTCCACTTCATTCTTCCCTTCCAAAAACCTAGGTTGTTATGGCGATGGTGGTGCTATTTTCACCAATGATGATGATCTTGCACATACTCTTAGAGGAATTGTCAACCACGGAATGTATGAGCGCTACCACCACGACGTGGTAGGAGTGAACTCAAGGCTGGATAGCATACAGGCGGCTGTTCTCAGGGCGAAACTGCCAAAATTGGAAGAATACAACGCAGCCCGGAAAACTGCTGCTGACAGGTATTCCAAAGCCTTCTCCGGGCATGAAAACATTGAAATTCCAATTATCATCGGGGCAGAGGACACCCATGTATTTCATCAGTATACCTTAAAAATCACAAACGGAAAAAGGGATGCTCTCGTAAAACACCTGAATGAAAAGGGAATTCCATGCGGAATTTATTATCCCATTCCTTTACACAGTCAGAAAGCCTATGCTGATTCACGATATGATGAAGCCGATTTCCCTGTGACTAATCAGCTGGTAAAGGAAGTAATAGCACTTCCTATGCATACAGAACTGGATGATGAACAGATTGACTTTATATCCGCCACGATAATAGATTTCGTCAGGGAATAGGTCTGAAGGGGATTTCACAATGTAAAGTTGCTTCCTAATCTGTTATAAATAAAAAGGGAGAATATTTTCATTCTCCCTTTTTTTTATAATATCTCGGCAGAACTAACTTCTGCACTCCGGTCTATTTTTTTCACCAGACCCTGAAGAACCTTCCCAGGACCTACTTCTATAAATTCTGTGGCCCCATCGGCTATCATATTTTGTACGCTCTGAGTCCATTTTACTGGAGCAGTAAGCTGGAAAATAAGATTTTCCTTAATTTTCGCAGGATCAGTAACAGCAAAGGTGGTGACATTTTGGTAAATTGGGCAGAGGGGAGTTTTAAATTCAGTTGCCTCAATGGCCGCTGCCAGTTCCTCTCTCGCGGGTTCCATTAATGGAGAATGAAATGCACCTCCAACAGGTAATAATAAAGCTCTTTTGGCCCCACGGGCTTTTAATTCCTCACAGGCTTTCTCTACAGCCCTGGTCTCTCCGGAAATCACAAGCTGACCTGGACAGTTATAATTTGCAGCCACTACAATTCCCTCAACATCGGCGCAGATGCTTTCTACCAAGTGGTCTTCCATTCCAAGAACTGCAGCCATTGTAGAGTCAACCATTTCGCAGGCCTGCTGCATCGCAAGGGCCCTTTTTGAGACCAGTCTTAATCCGTCTTCAAAATTTAGTACTCCGTTAGCCACAAGTGCCGAGAATTCTCCAAGAGAATGTCCCGCTACCATATCAGGTTTAAAAGAATCCCCCAATAACTCACTCAATATAACCGAATGTAAAAAGATTGCAGGTTGGGTGACTTTGGTCTCTTTCAGGTCTTCATCGCTGCCGTTGAACATAACCTCGGTGATAGAGAAACCTAAAACCTCATTGGCCCTTTCAAAAAGCTCCTTGGCCCGGGGAGAAGTATTGTACAAATCCTGCCCCATCCCTCTAAACTGAGCCCCCTGACCGGGAAAAATATATGCCTTCATTTAAGTTGATTTAATTTCCACAAAAGTAGGAAAATTATAAAAGATGGGGGATTTCCTTCAGGAGGTGACATTATAACTAACGCGAAATGGAATTAACCCAAGATTACAGTTCGAGTTTTCCCTTTTCTCCAATATCCTTGTCCTTCCCGGTTAAGGCTGCTATTCCCAGTTTATATAGGGTCACGTATTTGTTGGACTTATTGTTCCAGTAGTAGGCTTCCTGTGGATGGAATTTAATAGCGGTAAGATTAGGATCCTTCACCCCGTCAAACCAGGCATCTGACATGTCATCATAAAGTTCCTCCAGAATTTCCCTGTTGGTCACGATCTCCCCCATTCCGAAGACACTGACAAATTCCATATCCGAGGGATCACTATAGAGCAACTGCACCTGATTGTTGGCAGCAATATTCATATTGTGTTCGCTGTTTCTCAAACTGAGGAACCAGATGTTCCCTTCATCATCAAAATCCTTGGTGGTCATGGGAACAGCGCTCAATGGAATTTTATTAAGTCCGGTTACCATCATTGCCACCCTAATATCTTCTACCAGTCCTTTCAGTTTTTCCCTCGCCTCTTTGTGGCTAAGATTTTCTGTGCTCATATTATTGATTTTTAGCTTTTTAAATATAAATCAGTTAAGAACACAGGACACCCAAAGAACTGCTAAAAGT
>CBFGYW010000143.1:0-5168 GCA_965653085.1 uncultured Salinimicrobium sp. | reverse complement strand
AGATCTCGAGGATTATGAGCTCTTTGTACTGTTCCAGCCCACCAGGGAATTCGAGCCCTTAATGGAAAGCCTTGGAAACAACGGCAGAAATTACCTGCTCGTCACAGGTCCCGAAACGGACTGGAGATTCCTGAATCAGGCTCAGCCGTATTTCAAGAAGGAGATCACGGGACAGACGGAAGAGTATTTCCCTGAATTCAACCAGAGCTTTGGCTCCTTTCAGCTGGATGATCTGGGATATGAGGGGTTTCCTCCGCTGCAGGGATCCTTTGGGGATATAAGTACAACAGAAAAGCTGGAAATTCTGTTATTTCAGAAGGTACAGGGAGTATCCACTTCTAATCCCTTACTGGCAACCATTGAAGAGAATGGGGTAAAACGCGGTTTTCTGTTTGGAACAGGTCTTTGGAAATGGCGGGCGCAGGTTTATTCTGAAGAGGCATCCTTCGAGAGTTTCGATAATTTCACAGGCAAACTCATTCAGTATCTCGCCTCCAACACCAGAAAGGAGCGACTGAGCCTGAGCTATGAGAATGTTTACTACAGCAACGAAAATATCCTTCTCACCGCCCAATATTTTGACGAGAACTACAACTTCGATTCCCGTGGGGAGTTGAGCCTGGAACTGGTCAACAAGGAAACTCAGGAAAAGAGGGTGGTGCCGATGGGGATTAGCGGAAACAGATTCCAGGTGGAGCTGAGCCAGTTGGAACCTTCAGAATACAGCTTCAGCATTCGTGCGGAAGGGGAAAACCTTTCCAGGGCCGGCAGCTTTACCGTCATCGATTACAATGTGGAGGACCAGTTTACAGGTGCCAATCTCAATGGGCTTCAGACTGTTGCAGAAGATCAGGGCGGGCAGGTATTTTTCCCTGACAAAGCCGGGGAAATCACGGAAGCTCTTCTTTCCGATATTAAAAACACCACTGTACAGAAAAGCCGGCAAAAGCGTGTATCTTTGATCGATTGGTATTATTTACTTGCCATTATGGCCCTTTCTTTTAGTGCAGAATGGTTTTTAAGGAAATACCACGGATTAATTTAATATTTACATTTTACTTGACATGGAAAGATTACCCAAGGCTGGCCTGCCGATTTTACTGGCCATTATTGTTTTAATTATTCTGGTTGCCAAATCTACCGTAACCATCAATTCCGGAGAAGCAGGAGTGCTTTACCAGACCTTCGACGGTGGGGTTGTTACCGATAAACCACCTTTAGGGGAAGGATTTCACTTTGTAGCTCCCTGGAACAAGGTGTTTGTATATGAGGTGCGCCAGCAGTCACTTGATGAAAAGATGCAGGTCCTATCCTCGAACGGACTTGAAATAAAACTTGATGCCACAGTGTGGTTTGAACCTTCCTATGACGAGCTCGGAAAACTTCACCAGGAGAAAGGTGAAGAATACGTACAGCGGGTACTTCAGCCTGCCATAAGATCAGCTGCCCGAAGTGTGGTGGGAAGATATATTCCCGAACAGCTTTATGCCAGCAAAAGAGAAACCATTCAAAGGGAGATTTTTGAGGAAACAGAACTTCTTCTGAAGAACCAGTTTGTGCAGATAAACGAGGTATTAGTAAGAGACGTTTCGCTTCCTCCAACTATTAAGGAGGCTATTGAACGAAAGCTGCGTCAGGAGCAGGAGTCCCTCGAATATGAATTCCGTCTTGCCAAAGCTACCAAGGAAGCCGAAAGACAACGAATAGAATCTGAAGGAAAGGCGGCTGCCAACCGGATCCTCAGTGCTTCGCTTACCGATATGATCCTGAAGGAAAAGGGTATCCAGGCAACTGTTAAACTTGCCGAATCTCCCAATGCAAAAGTAGTAGTGGTAGGATCTGGAGACGATGGCCTTCCATTGATCCTTGGAAATAATTAATTATTCGCATCGGCCTTTCCCCTAAAGAAGGACGGAAAGCAGAACCACCAATATTCCAGAACCCGTTTGAGCAGCTCAAACGGGTTTTTTTCATTTTAGCTTTTTTCTTATTTCAGATTTCCGTTGTCTTCATACCATTGAAGGGAACGGGAATTATCTTCTTCTCATCAGATGGGAGTTATATAAAAGTCACACGAGAGTCATATGCGGGTCATATAGGGGTTTATCTCCTATATGACTCCTATATGACTCCTATATGACTCGTATATGACCCCTATGTGATGTCAAGAGATTGGCAGGAGGAGCAGGTTCAATATCAGGGAGGTTTCCTCTTTTCGTCTACTCTGTCATATTGAGCCTGTCGTAGTAGAAAGATCTGTTCCGTTGAAGGAAATACAAGGCTTAATAGAAAAGGACTCCAATACACCACATCCGGAAGAGCTGACAGAAATTAAAAAACCCGCTGGAAATATTTCCAACGGGCTTCTTTAATTTAAGACCTTGTGAGGAGGATCTAGGATTCCGTTTCCTTGGTTTCCTTAACTACCTTCACAGTCAGTTCATTTTTGCTTTCATCCAGGTCCATATAGATCTGGTCTCCTTCAGATACCTGAGAGGAGATGATTTCCTCTGCCAGCACGTCTTCCACATATTTCTGGATAGCCCTGTTTAGAGGCCTCGCTCCGTACTGCTTATCAAATCCTTTTTCAGCAATATAATTCTTGGCTTTGTCGCTTAGCTTAAGATCATATCCAAGGCCACCGATCCTCTTGAAGAGCTTCTCAAGTTCAATATCAATGATCTGGTTGATATGCTCCTGTTCCAGTGGGTTGAAAATAACCACATCGTCCACACGGTTCAGGAACTCAGGTGCGAAGGCTTTTTTAAGGGCATTCTCGATCACGCTTCTGGCATTTTCATCAGCCTGTGATGTTCTTGCAGCAGTACCGAAACCTACTCCCTGTCCAAAATCCTTCAGTTTTCTGGCCCCGATGTTGGAGGTCATGATGATGATGGTGTTCCTGAAGTCAATTTTACGACCAAGGCTGTCTGTCAGGTATCCGTCGTCGAGAACCTGTAACAGCATATTGAATACATCCGGGTGAGCTTTTTCCACCTCGTCCAGAAGGATCACAGCGTAAGGTTTGCGCCTTACCTTTTCGGTAAGCTGTCCACCTTCTTCATAACCTACGTATCCCGGAGGAGCACCAATAAGTCGGCTCACTGCAAATTTCTCCATATACTCACTCATATCAATTCTGATTAGAGCGTCTTCGTTATCGAAGAGTTCCTTGGAAAGGATCTTCGCCAACTGGGTTTTACCGACCCCAGTCTGTCCGAGGAAGATAAATGACCCGATGGGCTTATTAGGATCCTTAAGCCCGGCACGGTTCCTCTGAATGGCCTTCACGACCTTTCCAACAGCCTCGTCCTGTCCTATTACTTTTCCTTTTATAAGTTTAGGCAGTTCTGCCAGTTTATTGATCTCGGTCTGGGCGATACGGTTCACAGGAATTCCTGTCATCATGGAAACCACATCTGCCACGTTGTCTTCGGTAACGGTTTCGCGATGGAGTTTTGATTCCTCTTCCCAGCGAGCCTGCGCAATGGAAAGTTCCTTTTCAAGGTTCTTCTCATCGTCCCGCAACTTGGCAGCTTCCTCGTATTTCTGTTTCTTCACCACGCTGTTCTTGTTTTCGCGTACTTCCTCAAGTCGGCGTTCCAGTTCCAGGATCTGTTTCGGAACCTCAATATTCGTGATGTGAACACGGGAACCGGCTTCATCCAGGGCGTCAATGGCCTTGTCTGGTAGGAACCTGTCGGTCATATATCTGCTGGTGAGTTTCACGCAGGCCTGAATGGCTTCGTCGGTATAGGTTACGTGGTGGTGTTCCTCGTACTTATCCTTGATATTGTTCAGGATCTGGATGGTTTCATCTACACTGGTAGGTTCCACGATAACTTTCTGGAATCGTCTTTCCAGGGCTCCGTCCTTTTCAATATACTGTCGGTACTCATCAAGAGTGGTGGCACCAATACATTGTATTTCACCTCTGGCAAGTGCAGGTTTGAACATGTTGCTGGCGTCAAGGCTGCCTGTAGCCCCTCCGGCACCCACGATGGTGTGGATCTCGTCGATGAACAGGATGATGTCCTCATTCTTTTCCAGCTCATTCATTACTGCTTTCATTCGCTCTTCGAACTGCCCTCGGTACTTGGTACCGGCAACCAGGCTGGCAAGGTCAAGGGTGACTACCCGTTTATCGAACAGGATTCTGGAAACCTTGCGTTTGATGATGCGCAGGGCCAGTCCTTCCGCGATAGCCGACTTACCAACTCCGGGCTCTCCAATGAGCAGTGGGTTGTTCTTCTTACGACGGCTCAGGATCTGGGAAACCCTTTCGATCTCTTTCTCCCTGCCAACTACTGGGTCAAGTTTATCCAGTTCCGCAAGGGCGGTAAGGTCTCTTCCGAAGTTATCCAGAACCGGAGTCTTGGACTTTTTGTTTGTCTTTCCTGTGGTACCGGTGAAAGGATTGCCCTTCCCGGTATCTTCAGCCGCAGAATCCTCATCAGAAAATGATTCCGAGGTTGGCTGATCTATGTAATCATCTTCATTTGTGATCATATATTTGAATTGGTCTTTAACCCCGTCGTAATCCACTTTGAGCTTATTCAGGAGTTTTGTGGTTGGGTCGTTCTCATTCCTCAGGATACACAGCAGCAGGTGTGCGGTGTTAATAGAGGTGCTCTGGAAGAGTTTGGCTTCCAGGAAGGTCGTTTTAAGAGCCCTTTCGGCCTGGCGTGTCAGGTGAAGGTTCTTCTTCTCATTTGAAGCAACAGCAATAGTGGGATTGGCGGGGCTGAGTATTTCCACTTTTCTCCTGAGGTGGGCAAGGTCCACATCAAGGGCGTGTAATATATTTATAGCTTTCCCGTCGCCATCGCGCAGTAAGCCCAGCATTAAATGTTCTGTTCCTATAAAATCGTGTCCCAGCCTTAAAGCTTCTTCTTTGCTATAGGCAATGACATCTTTTACTCTGGGTGAAAAATTATCGTCCATTTTATTTCCTTTCTCTCTTATTGTATTACTCAGGTTTCAAAAATCATACCCTTTGTGAGTATTAGCTAATAGAGAAAAATGCGTGCATAAATCAAAACAGAATGTAATGAACTTATTAACGGCCGCGGCATAAAAATTTGTTAATAAAAACCGGGTAAAAGCAGCCGTAACATGCGTGCTGACTAGGCAAAAATGTGTAAATTGGCTCGTTAGATTTTAAATTT
>CBFGYW010000142.1:0-5244 GCA_965653085.1 uncultured Salinimicrobium sp. | reverse complement strand
CGCCTTTATAGTCAAATCCGTACATCTCGCAAAGGGCCTTGGCGTTCAGGTTGTGCACGGTTTCGAAAAAGTTGTCGAAATTCTCTGAATCTTTGTTTCCCGGAAGTATCCTGAAGATGCCACCGCCCCCATTGTTAATCACGATAATGCGGAAATCCTTCGGAATATAATTGTTCCACAGGGCATTGCTGTCATAGAAAAAGCCCAGTTCCCCGGTGAGCAGTATGACTGGTTTTTCAGCCACTACAGCCGCACCCACCGCGGTTGAAGTACTGCCATCAATGCCGCTGGTCCCGCGGTTGCAGTAGAGCTTGAAGCTGGGATCCATCCGAAATAGCTGTGCATACCTGATGGTGGAACTGTTGCTAAGGTGAACAATCTGATCTTTCGGAATATTTCTGAAGATCTCCTGAAACACCTTAAAATCTGAAAAGGGAATCTCCTCCACATATCTCTCGTGCAGTTCCTGCCTGTGTTCCTTCACCTCCAGCCAGGTACTGCGGTAATCGCTCTCCACCTCAAGGGTAAGTGGAAAGAACTGCCGGAAGAAATTGTTCGCATTGGATACGAAATGCTTGTTGAGGCAGAAATAGGTGTTATAGGCCTTCTTCTCATCAATATGCCAGTGGTGTTTGGGCTGATAGGTGCGCAGGAATGCCTTGATCTTCTTCGAGACTACCATTCCTCCAAAAGTCAGCAAAATGTCCGGCTGAAGGGCTTTAAACAGCTCCTCCATGTTTTCAGATTGCTCTATAGGTCCAATGATAGTATCAATTCGGGTAAGGAAATCTTCGTGATCCAGGTTCGAGGTTGTTTCCGTAAAGACAATGACCGAATCATCCTTTGCCAGCTGCTCCAGGAATTCCTTTTCCACGGAATCCGGCTGGTTTACCCCAACAAGCAACATCTTTCGTTTTGCGGAATTCCAGATATCTGCATAAGGCTGCAGGTTCTTTTCCGGAATCACAGGATTTGCCAGTTCAGGCAATATCTGCAGTGGCACTACTGAGGATTCCTCCACCATCTGATATAAGGGCTCGTAAAAAGGTACATTAATGTGCACGGGGCCTTTTTTCCTCTATCGCAGTATTCAGGGCGAGATTGATCTCCCTTTCGTTGTGCTTCTGACTTTCGAACTGCTTCCTTTTAATAACAGGATCTGCATTGTCTGTAACCACTTCAGAATGAAGATTGGCGGAATACAGAATATGATTGGCAAAGACATTCTTCTGTCTGATGGTCTGCCCATCCCCGATATCTATACGTTCAATTGGCCTGTCGGCAGAAATGATAACCAGTGGAATATCGCTGTAAAAAGCTTCAGCCACAGCGGGATAGTAATTCAGCAGGGCGGAGCCGGAAGTACACACCAGAGCCACCGGCTTCTGTAATTGCTGAGCCATTCCCAGCGCAAAAAAACCGGCACAGCGCTCATCCACGATGCTGTAGGCCTTGATGTTCCTATTGCTAGCAAAGCCATTGGTAAGAGGCGCGTTGCGGGAGCCGGGAGAGATGACTACATGGAGAATATCCTTGGCTTCACAAAGGGCTACGATCGACTGGGCAACGGGAATTTTAGGGTATTTCATACTGAGTGTAAAAATACAAAGAGTTTCTAAGGAAAAGCCGCTTATTTCAGAATAACCTTTTTCATCGTCTGCGCCTTGTTCTGGGTCTCCTGCCATTCCGATTCAGGGTCGGAGTCACGGGTGATCCCACCACCAATGAACAGTTCAGCATTTCCCTTTCTGAGTTTCATGCAGCGAAGGTTTACGAACAGCGAGCTAGACCTTTTTACAGTGGTATAGGCAAGATTTTCGGTATTCCTCCTGTTACGCGACCGGTTGCTGGATTTCTGGAAATTCAGCTCCCCCAGAAAGCCTGTATAGTACTCCCTGTCGTAATATTCTTCTTCTAGGATAAATTCCTTTGCCTTATCCTTCGGAAGCCCGCAAACCGCCGGCGTGGGATGTAAAGCCTGGACTACCTGCTTCAGGTGGTTGCCCGTTTTCAGCCTTCCTGAAATATCAGTTCTGATGTGGACCAGTCCACCTGCCCTGGATGTAAAAGGTTCCGATAATCTTAACTCCTGTACAACCTCCAACCCTTCCAGGCTCTCCTTAATGGAATCGGTGACAAACTGCTGCTCCTGCTTTTCCTTGTCCCCCCATTCCACCTCCAGGCTTCCGCTGTACTTCTGGGTAGCAGCCAGCGCCATGGTTTTGAAATTAAAGCCTTCCACCTGCAGAAGGGTCTCGGGAGTAGCACCAAGCCAGAGCCCCACCTTGGGATGAAACCAGAGGTAAACAAAGGCGGAAGCATAGGTTGCCAGTAATTCCTGAAACAATACCACCGGATCTTCCTCCTTTATTGGAACCGGCTCCTTTCTCGAAAGCACCACCTTTTCAAGCACCCCTGCCTTCAGGGAGACAATCCCTCGCTCAACCAGCCCGAGATGCTGATGTTTTGCTTCAGAATTTTCTGATAGGATTCCCTTAGCAGTATTTTTTGGGGAAGCTTCTGAAGATCTGGCTGAAAAACTTGAAGTGTGCAGCTCAAAAGATTCCAGTTCCAGCTTTTCAGAATTCTCAAGAGGAATTAGAATACAATCCTCAGAATCATCAAAAGCTGAAAAAACAAATCCCGGCCTTTCCAGCTCCGCTCCCGAATGAAGCTGATCATCTTCCTGCAGCAGGGCAACAACGCCGGCTGCATCTGGTTTTCGGTAAACACAGAAGGGCAATTCCCTGGACAACTGCCCGCGGATTTGAGAAAAGAAAGTCTCCTGCATCTCCTATTTGTTTTTGGGAAGTGAAATAGTAGTAAGTTTCACAGCCGAGATCAGGTTCCCCTGGTCATCAGTTATATGGATGTTCCACAGCTGGGTGGTCCTTCCTTTATGCAGAAAGCTGGCTTTAGCATACACATAACCTTCCCGAATGCTTTTCAAGTGATTGGCAGATATCTCAATTCCTCTTATGATGTAGTCCTTGTTGTCAAGAAAGATGTAACTGGCCAGGCTGCCCACGCTTTCGGCAAGGGCAACGCTTGCACCTCCGTGAAGGACGCCATCGGGTTGATGGACTCTGGGGGTAACCGGCATTCGGGCGATCAGGTAATCTTCCCCCGCTTCTGTAAACTCGATCTCAAGGGTTTCCATCAGGGTGTTTTTACAAACTTTTTTGGATAACTCCTGGATTTCTTCTGTGGTCATTTCTATGGGTGTTAATAAGTGTAAAAGTACGAATTTGTTTCTGCCTTCACAGGTCGATTATCCACTCCTTCTTACTTCGCCTGCTTTGCTTCCAGCTCAGGCAACTGTTGCTTATAAGCTTCCACATCCCAGGTGAGGCCCCAGTTGGAGAGATAATCCTGAATAGGCCCCAGCCCTAGCTCTGCCCTTCTTTCATCCACATTTTCAGGATCTATAAGGGGAGAGACATAATATTCCCCCGATTCAGGATCCCTTCCTATCTGACTGCCATAGATCTGCTTCTCTCCCTGCCGAAGGGCAACTCTGTCTTCCAGCAGTGCGAGGTCGGGCGCAGCAGCATCGCCTCTTTTTACAGCCTCCCGCAGCATGGGAAGATAGGTTTTCTGTGTTTCCAGATCTGAGTGTTGGATCACTAGAAAGAGTGCATTATTTGCCGGCCTTCCTATCTCGTCATAGCCCAGCCATCCGTGTTCATCAAGCACTTCCTTAACTTTTATCAGGTTTATCGAATCGGTTTCATTGATGAGCTCCCAATGTGCCTGCATCTCTTCTGAATCCCGCCCATACTGCTGTTCTATCTGTCCAAGCTGCTGTCGATATTTCTGATCGTCAGCATAAACCTTCCCAAGGATGGCCACTACTCCCGCCATCCTGGCTTCAACTTCCTTCCTGTTCTCACTAACCCTGTTCAACACTCCTATCCATCGTTCATCGCTGCGAAGGTAGCTGAAGTCAAGATCGGTTGAAATTTGCGCTAGACTGGCATATTCCCCCTCTCCTGTGATTTCTTCAAGTTGAGCAAATGCGAGATCGTGATTTTGTGCAAGAGCCCAGGACCGGGCCGCTTCATAATGATGCTGAAGGGAATCCTTGCCTTTTCCGGTTTCAAAAGCGAGTGCGAAAATTTCTCCCGAATCACGGAACTCTCCCGCCTGATAGAAATCTCTGGCTTCTGAAATCAAATCATTGTAAGAGCGCCTTTCCTGACAGGAAGTGAAGGCAAGTATACCAAGGAAACCGAAGATTATCTTTTTCATTATTGTCATTTTTAGAGGAGTGATTTGCTATTGATATTTTCATTCACCGAATCTGCATACCTTGCGTAAGTAAATCCGGGATGGATACAATAGGCCCCCACCTCTCCTTTTTTGTTCATTGCGATGAAGCCAACCTGGTAATCACTGTACTGCGGATTTCTTTTAATGATCCTTTCCATTGCCAATTCACAGGCCTTCTGCGGGGAGTTCCCCTGACGCATCAGCTCCACAATAAGAAAACTGCTCACGTTCTTCATAATCTCTTCTCCTAATCCGGTGGCGGCTGCGCCTCCTACTTCATTGTCTACAAAAAGTCCGGAACCTATTATAGGAGAGTCCCCAACCCGGCCTTTCATCTTGTAGGCAAGCCCTGAGGTGGTACAGGCACCTGCGAGATCCCCGTTTTTGTCCAAACACAGCATACCAATGGTGTCATGGTTCTCAACATTTATCACCGGCCGGTATTCCCTCTCTTTCAGCCATTGCTGCCAGCTGACCTTTGATTCCTCCGTCAGCAGGTTCTGAGGTTCGAATCCCTGTTCAAGCGCAAATTTCAATGCCCCTTCCCCCACCAGCATCACGTGCGGAGTTTCCTCCATGACCTTCCGAGCGACAGATACGGGATGCTCAATGGTCCTCAGAAAAGCGACACTGCCACAGTTTCCATCCGGCGCCATTATACAGGCATCCAGGGTCACCTCGCCATCCCGGTCGGGTGCCCCTCCATTTCCTACGGAGGTATTTTTCAGATTTGCTTCCTCCACCATTACCCCTTTTTCAACAGCATCCAGGGCAGAAACACCTTCTTCCATTAAACCTCCTGCCAGTTTGCTCGCTTCCAGAAAATTCCACGTAGCGATACAAACCGGTCCTGTTGCCCCGGCTGATGTAGGCTGAGCTGCAGCCAGAAGATCGGGCATAAGGGAAATACCAAGACCTGAGATCCCGGCCCTTTTTAAAAATTTTCTGCGTTCCATGCTGTAGATACTTGAT
>CBFGYW010000141.1:0-5282 GCA_965653085.1 uncultured Salinimicrobium sp. | reverse complement strand
CAGTCAGCTAATGCCAACTCGGGTGGGTAATCCCGTGCAGTTCAAAAAAAATGGATGTTGAAGTTGGAGATTTAATTAAAGATCATTTTGTGATTTATTTCACTTTTCGTGATCTGGACCATAATGTTATAGAGGTACACGATTAATGATACCGCATCTGCTAGGAAAAACAGACCGAGTACAATTTGACAAGCTGTTTTCAGTAGCTTTTGCCCGGAAAAGAAGAACTTCCACGAAAAAATGTTGCCCACCTTGCCTCGGTCTTTTTCCGGCAAACCATTTTTTACATTGCCTGCGGATACACTCTCACCCGCCTTTCCGGTAACAATTCACAGCAACTCCAAGAAATAAGGGCCCCCATATCCTATCACTTTTCGAAATATCGACTGAAAATTATATTTTGTAATTGGTCTCCGTTCAAGTAAAAATTCCAATCTCACCCTAAGCGTGTCGAAGGATGACAATTAAGCCTGATAATATCGGCTTTGAGAGCCTTAGCCTAACAATGGGGGCCGCTATTCATTTCTACCAAGGAAGAGATTTGTCGGGGGAGGATCAGATAATCGTCGCCTGTCCTATCTGGATATTTTCACTATTGAAAGTATCGGTTCCTTCCAGGACCATCAGTTCGATAAAGTCCCCCACCCTTTCGGTGGAGAAAAAATGATCTGCCGGGGAGATATCCCGGGTGCAGACTCCGAGCTCAAGACTCTTCTGCACGGCCTCCCGGAGAGTTTCAGCCTCTTCTGTGAGTCCGAAATGGTCCAGAAGCATAGTCCCAGAAAGTATGGCGGCTACAGGGTTGGCTATTCCTTTTCCAGCTGCCTGAGGGTAGGATCCGTGGATGGGTTCAAAAAGGGCATTTTTATCTCCAATGGAAGCTGAAGCCAGTAGGCCGATGCTCCCTCCGATGATGCTAGCCTCATCTGAAAGTATATCTCCAAACATATTTTCGGTGAGGATCACGTCGAACTGGGAAGGATTCAGGATCATCTGCATGGCGGCGTTGTCCACAAAGAGGAAATCGAGGAGTACATCGGGATAGAGGGAGGCTAGCTTCTGTACGGTCTTCCGCCAGAGTCTTGAGGTTTCCAAAACATTGGCCTTGTCTACCAGGGTGATTTTCTTTTTTCGCTTTTGGGCCGCTTTAAAAGCCAGATGTGCTATACGTTCTATCTCCTTTACCGAATAGCTGCAGGCATCGGAGGCTGTCTTCCCGTCGCTACTAAGATTTTTATCGCCAAAATAGATCCCCCCCGTCAGCTCCCGAAAGATTTCTATATCAGTCCCTAAGATCCGGTCTTCTTTCAGGGGAGAGTACTCCAGCAGTTCCTTATATATCTTTACTGGCCTGATATTGGCATATAGCCCGAGTTCCTTTCGCAGCCTAAGCAATCCCTGTTCCGGCCGTATCTTAGCTTCCGGATCATTGTCATACTTCGGCTCCCCTATGGCCCCGAAAAGGACCGCATCTGAATTCAGGCAAAGGTCGAGGGTCGATTCCGGGAGCGGAGAACCAAACAGATCCATGGCTGCCCCACCCACCTTTGCTTCCTGAAATATAAAACTGTGACCAAACCTTTCGGCCACGGCTTTTAAAACCTTTACTGACTGTTGTGTTATTTCAGGTCCTATGCCGTCTCCGGCTAATACTGCTAATCTCAGATTCATTGCTGCAATTGTTTTTGTTCAAATTCCTTTATTAGGTCGAGTCTGCTCACCAGGTAGTCAATATCATCATACCCATGGAGCAGGCAGGTTTTCTTGTAGGGGTCGATACTGAAATTCTCGAATTCCCCGGTGCCCGATATTGTAATCCGCTGGTCTTCGAGGTCTACCACCAGTTCTTCTGAAGGATCCCGAGTAACTGCCCGGAAAAGATCTTCCAGAAAGGCGGGGGAAACCTGTATGGGCAGCAGGCCGTTATTCAGCGCATTTCCCTTAAAAATATCGGCGAAATAACTCGATACTACTACCTTAAATCCGTAGGCCGACAGGGCCCAGGCAGCGTGTTCCCGGCTGGAGCCACAACCAAAATTATCACCTGCCAGCAAAATGGAGCCCAGATACAAGTTGTTGTTCAAAGGGAAATCTGTTACTTTCTCTCCCCGGTTATCGAATCTCCAGTCCCGGAAAAGGTTCTCGCCAAAGCCTGCTTTGTTGGTGACCTTTAGAAACCGGGCGGGGATGATCTGGTCTGTATCTACGTTCTCCACCTCCAGGGGAACTGCGGTATCTCTAAGCTTTATAAACTTCTTCATTATGTTTGGGGATTAGGTTATAGTCCACAAGTTTTCCTGCCACAGCAGTGGCCGCAGCGGTAAGGGGACTGGCGAGGAGGGTTCTGGCTCCCTGGCCCTGCCGCCCTTCGAAATTCCTGTTGCTGGTCGAGACGCAGTATTCCCCTGCAGGGATCTTGTCATCGTTCATGGCCAGGCAGGCAGAACATCCGGGCTGCCGTAAGCGGAATCCCGCATCCTCGAAGATCTGCTGCAACCCTTCTGCCCGGATCTGTTCCGCTACCTGCCGCGATCCGGGAACAATAAGGGCCGTCACATTGGGGGCTTTCTTTTTTCCTTTTATATAAGAGGCAGCTACCCGGAAATCCTCAATCCTGGAATTGGTACAGCTGCCGATAAAGATGTAATTGATGGATTTTCCCAGCAGGGTCTCTCCCGGCTGAAATCCCATATATTCCAGGGCCCTGGCATCACTCTTCCCTCCATTCAGGGGAATGTTGCCCGAGAGGCCGATCCCCATTCCGGGATTTGTGCCGTATGTGATCATTGGTTCTATGTCTGCCGCATCAAAGAAATATTCCTTCTCAAATTCGGCATCCTCATCTGTTTTCAGGTTCTGCCATTGGGCTTTTAATCGTTCAAAGTCTGCGCCTTTGGGAACGAACTCCCTGCCTCTTACATATTCAAAAGTAATTTCATCAGGAGCGATCAAGCCTCCCCTGGCGCCCATTTCAATGCTCATATTGCAGACGGTCATCCGGCCTTCCATGCTCATTTCTTCGAAGACATTGCCTGCATATTCGCAGAAGTACCCGGTGCCGGAGTTGGTGCCGAGTTCACTGATAAGATATAGGATCACATCTTTTGGAAGCACGCCTTTGCGAAGTTTTCCGTTGACGTTCACCCTTAGCTTTTTAGGTTTCTCCACCAGAAGGCATTGGCTCGCGAATACCTGAGCCACCTGACTGGTGCCAATTCCGAAGGCTATGCTGCCAAAGGCGCCGTGGGTGGAGGTATGGCTATCGCCGCATACGATGGTCATCCCAGGTTGGGTAATTCCCAGTTCGGGAGCCATCACGTGGACGATCCCGTTGTAGGGATGCCCCAGCCCGTAGAGGGTGATGTTGTTTTCAGCGCAGTTGCTGGTAAGTTCCTTAAGCTGTTTCCTCGATAGCAGGTCCCTGATGGGCAGGTGCTGGTTTTCTGTCGGGGTATTATGGTCGGCAGTGGCTACTATGCGTTCAGGCCGTAGCAGGGGGATTTGCCGTTCCTTCAGCTCATTAAAGGCCTGGGGACTGGTGACCTCGTGAATAAGGTGTTTATCTATATATAAAATGCTTGGACCATCAGGAATGGTTTCCACCGCATGTGCGTCCCAAATTTTATCGAAGAGCGTTTTTCCCATTATGCAATCGCCTTATTTTTTCTTGAAAGTTCCATGATCTCGTGAATATCGGTATCCCTTACCTGCTTTCGCACATCGGCGAAGTGAAGGAAGGCCAGATAAACCTCATCGAGCTCCAGTTTGGTTAGCTCGTATCCCATTATCTTCGCCTTATAGGCCAAGGCAGCGCGGCCACTACGGGCGGTAAGCACTATTGCTGATTCGGTCACGCCAACGTCGGCAGGATTGATGATCTCATAGGTTTCCCTGTTCTTGATAACGCCGTCCTGGTGGATGCCGGAGCTGTGGGCAAAGGCATTGGCTCCCACTATGGCCTTGTTGGGCTGCACAAACATTCCCATTTCCTGCGAAACCAGAGTACTGGTACTGAAGAGCAACTCGGGCCTGATATCGGTATGTAGCAGCAGGGTAGGGTGTTGCCTCAGGATCATTACCACTTCCTCTAAAGAGGTGTTGCCAGCGCGCTCACCAATCCCGTTAATCGTACATTCCACCTGCCGGGCCCCATTACTGATAGCCGCAATGGCATTGGCAGTGGCAAGCCCAAGATCGTTATGGCAGTGGCAGGAAATGGTGACCCTGTCGATGCCCTTGACATAGTCTTTCAGGTATTTTATTTTTTCCCCATATTCCTGCGGAAGACAGTATCCGGTGGTATCAGGGATATTCAGGACGGTAGCTCCCGCCTGGATCACCGCAGTGCATACCTGCGCCAGAAATTCATTCTCTGTCCGGCCGGCATCCTCGGCGTAAAATTCTACATCGTCCACAAAGTTCTTTGCATAGGACACGGCCTCTACGGCACGTTCTATTACCTGTTCCCTGGTGGAATTAAATTTAAACCTGATATGCGAATCTGAAGTTCCTATTCCGGTATGGATCCTGGGCCTTGCTGCCGGCCTGAGGGCTTGAGCGGCTATCTCTATATCGGCCTTCACTGCCCGGGTTAGTCCGCACACACTGGCATTCTTAACCAGCCTTGATATCTCAAAAACCGACTTGAAATCCCCCGGACTTGAAACCGGAAATCCTGCCTCGATCACGTCTACCCCCAGCTCATCCAGGCGGGCAGCTATCTTAAGTTTTTGAGAAGTATCCAGTTTACAGCCAGGGACTTGTTCACCATCCCTTAAGGTGGTATCAAAGATCTGTACCTTTTCCGTTGTCATATGCGCTTTTTTTAACTTTAATCCTTAACTAAAGTATTTATTGTAATTTACCCAGCGGCAGGGATGCATTCCACCTTTACGACAACAAACATCTGAAACAATTGATCTAACTTATTGATTTACAACTATATAATTCCTTAGTTTTTACAATGACCAACGAACTGACGGATAATCTTTTTTCCCTGATACATTCCCTCTCCCCCTCTGAAAAGCGACAGTTTTCGCTTTATGTTGGCAGGGTCGGGGTAAATTCGGATAGTAAATTCCTTAGCCTTTTCAAGGTGATGACCCGGCAGAGAAAATATGATGAAAAACATATTCTTCAGAATACAGATATTACCAAGCAACAGCTGTCGAACGTCAAGGCGCACCTGTACCGGCAGATCCTTATCAGTCTTCGACTGAACCCTTCCCACCAGAATGTTTCGGTACAGATAAGGGAACAACTGGATTTTGCAATAATCCTCT
>CBFGYW010000140.1:0-5305 GCA_965653085.1 uncultured Salinimicrobium sp. | reverse complement strand
GAGAATTGGAAAAAGCCACGGCTACCTTGGAGTCCTCCTGCAGATACCCCACCTGGTTCACGCGGATGTAGACGCTGTCCTTCAGAGCGACTGCGGAGACTTCAGAAATACTGAAGCCGGCGAGGAGGAATAAAAAAACAAGCTTTAGGTGAATGGTTTTCATATTATTCTAAATATGGCAGTTTATTTTTTAGACTTCAGCAAGAACAATCCCAGGCAGGTAAGGGCGGCGTTTACCAGCAGGATCTCGAATCCGAATTTGTACCCGTTGAACCAGGCTTCGGAATTGTAATCCAGCAGCACCGAAAGCAGGGGAGCCGCAATACAGGCTATAGGAACATACTTGTCCCTGACCTGGGTTTTTGACAACAAGCCGAAGGCGAAAAGCCCCAACAGTGGCCCGTAAGTGAATCCTGCGACCTTGAACACGGCATTTACCACGCTGCTGTCGTTGATCTCGTTAAAGGCCACTATCACTCCCAGCATCAGGACAGAGAACATGATATGCACCCAGAAACGTGTTTTTTCCTGCTTTTCCACCTGTTTCTTGGAAATGTTGAGGATATCCACACAGAAGGAAGTTGTGAGCGCTGTAAGGGCTGAATCTGCACTGGAGAAGGCGGCTGCAATGATTCCCAGCAGGAATACGATGCCGGCAAAGGTTCCCAGGTATTCTATCGCCAACATTGGATACAGTTCGTCCGTCCTTTCAGGAATTGCGATTCCCTGTTCCGCAGCATATTTATACAGCAGGACGCCCAGGGCCATGAACAGCATGGTTGACAGGAAAAAGGTAATGGAAAACCAGAAGATGTTCTTCTGTGCGTCCCTTGGATTCCTGCAGGTAAGGTTCTTCTGCATGATGTTCTGGTCCAGTCCGTTCATCGCGATGGTAATGAAGATCCCCGCAATGAAGGTCTTGAAGAAGTTCCTGTCGGAACGCCAGCTCCATTCGAAAATCTTAGACATGTCACTTTCTGAAACCACGGCTATCGCATCGCCAATTCCCAGGTTAAAGTGAGAGGTTATTAGGTAAATGCTCACCACTACTGCTGTGAGAAGGAAAAGCGTCTGCAGGGTATCGGTATAAACTATGGTCTTGATCCCGCCCCTGAAGGTATAGAGCCAGATGAGGAGGATGGTGACAAGAACAGTCCCGTAAAAAGGCACCCCGACGGCATCAAAAAATGCGAGCTGCAGCACCAGGGCGGCCAGGAACAACCTGAAGGAGGCACCAATGGTCTGGGAGATCAGGAAAAATGAGGCGCCCGAGAGATAGGAATTCTGCCCGAAACGGTCCCGCAGGTATTCATAGATGGAAATGAGGTTCATCCTGTAGAACAGCGGGATGAGCACCAGGGCAATGATGGCATAGCCCACCATATTCCCCATCACGAATTGCAGGTAGGTCCAGCCGGAGTTCCCCACTTCCCCGGGTACCGAAATGAAGGTCACCCCTGAAAGGGTGGCCCCCACCATCCCAAAAGCTACCAGGAACCAGGGAGACTGCCGGTTTCCGGTGAAGAAGGTGGAGTTATCCGAGGAGTTCCGGGAGGTAAAATAGCTGATGCCCATCAGGGTAAGGAAATACAGGGCAATGATGCTGAAAACTAAAATGGGAGACATTGATCTTTATTTTATTATTTCTAATCTTATCTGGGGTCGATGGCATCCCGCCACCACCACTTACATTTTTACTGCTTTGAATTCACTCTCGTTCCCGGTCCTGTCTATTGCAGTTACCGCTACAGCCTGCAGGGGCAGCTTTTTACTTCCGAGGAACTTTGAAACATTGAAGGAATTGGCCTTTCTGTCGAGGATCCTGTAATTCCAGGTATCGCCGTGCTTAAAATACACCACCCATTGGAATACCTCCTGGTCGTCCCCTGGGACCCAGGTAAGTTTCAGCAGTTCTCCGTTGGGTTCCGGCACCACTATAGGGGCTGCAGGGGCTATACTGTCCAGCCAGGGGCTTGCCGGCACGAGGGCTTTTTTACTGTAGGGGCCTTCTACGATGGCCTTGTTCATATTAGGGTAATTCACAATGGGGGCTATGCTCCAGAATACCACTCCCGGACTCTGCGGAAGCATTCCGCGGGAGATCATTATCTGATTGATCACCTCATCTATATTCTTTTCATCGCCCCCCAGCCCTGCATTGATTCCGGGCCAAAGGTGACGGTCCTGATGATTCTGGGATTCCCACCAGCCCAGCAGTACCGGGAAACTCTGACCCAGCTGGTTCACCTTCCAGTACAGCTGCGGCGTGAAATAATCTATCCAGCCTTTGTTCAGCCATAGTTTGGCATCGGCGTACAGTTTATCATACTGGTCCATTCCCGTAATGGATTCCGGATACCCGGGGCGCCAGATCCCAAAGGGACTGAGTCCGAACTTTACCTCCGGTTTTACCGCCTTTATCACCTCGTAGATGTTCCTGATGAAGGAATTGACATGATCCCGCCTCCAGTCACCTCTTGAGAGCTTTCCTCCTGCACTTTTATACTCGTTCCAGCTCTTATCATCGGGAAAATCTTTTCCGCCGTTATAGGAGTCGTATGGATAGAAATAGTCATCGAAGTGGATTCCGTCCAGGTCATATCTATTGACCAGATCCATCACCACAGCCGTGGATATCTCTTTCGTTCCCTCTTTTGAAGGATCCATCCAGTACATCCCGTTCTCCAGCTTCACCACCAGTTCGGGGTGGGTCCTGATGACGGATTTGTCGCTGATGCTCTTTCCGGATGAATGCTGTGCCCGGTAAGGATTCAGCCAGGCGTGCAGCTCCAGGCCTCTGTCGTGTGCTGCCTCTATCCAGAAGTGCAGCGGGTCGTAGAAGGGTTCAGGGGCCTTCCCCTGCTCCCCTGTCAGGAAATAAGACCAGGGTTCCAGGTTGCTTTCGTACAGGGCATCAGCCTGAGGCCTTACCTGAAAGATCACCGCGTTGAAATTGTTCTCTTTCAGCAGGTCCAGCAGTTCAATTGCTTCCTGCTGCTGTTCCTTGGAGGTGAGTCCGGGTTTGCTGGGCCAGTTGATATTGGCCACAGTGGCTACCCAGGCAGCACGGAATTCCCTGGGAACTGTAGGTCCGTCGCGTTTCACAGGTACTTCCTTTACAATCGCAACAGGCAGTTCCTGTGCAGCTTCCGCCGGAGCCTCTGGTTCCACTTCCTCAGCAGGCACTTCTTCCTCAACTTCGGGAACAGTAGTTTCCTCCGGAGTTTCGATAGTTGTTGGGTTTTCTGTGACTTCAGGAGTCTTTGGTCTGGTCACTGGTTTTCTGACGATACAGCCTGCCAGCAGGAGCAGTAACATAAAGCTGAAAATGGAAGATGGGATTCTGTAGGGCATGAGATTTGAAAAGGAGGATTAGAAAAAATTAAGGTAAATATTGAGGTCATTAATCGGCCGAATTTACGCCACTTTCGTCAGGATATAAAATAAAATGCCCTCCAAAGTTTTACAATGGAGGGCAATTTTATTCAGGTTAGAATCTTAGTTCCATCCTGGGTTTTGCTGAAGGTCTACACCATTCTCTGCATACAGGGTGATCTGATTCAGAGGAATTGGATACAAGTAAACTTTCGGATCCACAAAAATTCTTTGAGAACTAGGTGAAAACGCAGGTACGATATACCCCTGAGTAGCATCGGCAGGAAGGTAAACTCCATTTTCGTCTGCCAGCTGAAGGGCTGTCAAATTATTATCTGGGTACTGGCTCTTGTCGATCCAGGCACCAAGGTTGATCTGGGTAGCATCATTTGCACCGTCGGTGGTGGTGGTGTACTCCAGTTTCTTCCATCTTCTAAGGTCATCCCAACGGAAACCTTCGAACATAAGTTCTGCTCTTCTTTCTCTTCTGATCTCCCAGATGATGGATGGAACATCCTGATCTCTTTCCGGATCGTCGTAAGCAACACCATTCACAGCAGGCTGGTCTCCCAGGATCTGAAGTGGAGGAAGGTTGATTCCAGGTCTTGAACGAAGAACGTTGATAGATTTATCAAGATCTGTCTGAGTCAAAGCGGGACCTCCAAGAGTTGCAAGTTCTGCAGCAGCTTCAGCATAGTTGATCAGGATTTCTCCGTAACGGATTACAGGTGCATCAGTTGGGTTCAGCAGGGAGCTTCCTTCAGGAAGTTCCTTGATGTCCTCATTCAGGAACTTATGAGAAGCGAAACCGGTAGTGGATCTGTTTGAGAACACACCAGGAATTCTCAGTTCGTAAGGAACGATAGTTTCATAAAGACGTGGATCTCTCTCAGCCATTACGTTTTCGATTCCGTGGTCTCCTTCATATAGTGGGGAGATGGAAATTGGAAGTCCGTCAGCTGCCAGGTAGTTATCGATAGCATCCTTAGGAGCACCAATCTGTGGTTCCTTGTTGTTGTAAGATACCAGGGTATGGGTCAGGTTACCAGACTCATATTCGCGGTATAAAAGAACTTCAGGGTTTGAAGAAAGGTCCAGGGAGCTGAACACATCTCTGTAATCTCCAAGGGAGTAGTCTCCGCTGGCGATCACTTCATTGGCTGCCCATTTGGCTGCTTCCAGATATTCGGCAGCTTTCTGAGTATTTCCGGCGTGGTATTTCTGCCAGGTTCCTTCGAAAAGGAAGATTCTAGACATAAATCCTAGTACCACATTTCTGTCTACCTGAAGACCTTCTACATCTACATCTTCTCTAACATTGGCTGCAGCGTATTGAAAGTCCTCAAGAACCTTGTCCATAACGAAAGTACGGGAATCTCTTGGCTTGTAAAGAGCTTCCACATCATTTTCAGCAAGTTCCTCCTCGATCCATGGCACATCCCCGAAACGTTTTACCAAGTCGTGATACTCCATTCCTCGGAAGAATCTTCCAATTCCTGTCCAGTGATTGGTGGCTTCTTCATCCATTGGAACATCCTGTACCCTGTCTATGAAGATATTGGCTTTTCTCACCCAGGCAAAAGACCATCCACCTCCTGAAGCAGGTACGTTTTTGGTAAACTGAAGTGGAGCAGAGCTGGCGAAATCATCACTTACATCCTGGTTGTATCGGAAGTAATCACCCCATCCCCAACCTGAGGAATACCCTACAAAGTAGGCGGGGTAAAAACCGTAGGCAAAGGTTTCTACAGCACTCTCGCTGGTCCAGTAGGTCTCATCCGTCATCTGGTCTTTTGGCGGTTCTTCCAAAAAGTCCTTTTCACATCCGACAATTGAAATTGCCAGAAGAAGCAGCATTATTAATTTACTATTTTTCATTCTTTTCTCTTTTTAAAATTTTAAATAGACACCTGAACCCCGAAAGATACAG
>CBFGYW010000139.1:0-5348 GCA_965653085.1 uncultured Salinimicrobium sp. | reverse complement strand
AGGGATCGCTCCCCGCCTCCTTCACACTTACGGTCTGGCCAAAACCAATGGAACAAATCAGAAAGACCAGGCATTGCATCAACTTCATAGAACCAGATTTCAATTTTCTCATAAGCCTTCTCCTGCAGCGGAACCCATCTGCGGTTCCTCCTTTACAAATTCGGTACCGAAATTACGACAAAAGGCAATTTTATTCGATGAAATACATCAATAGGAAGAAATTTATCAAATCAAATGAAGAAGGTTCCTACAAAATGATGAAGTGAAAAATTTTAAGAAAAAATGCAGAAGATTTATGTGCGAAAAGGTTTTCAGGCTGAAGGGGTAAATTTGAAAATAGTGATAATCAGTCACTTATAATTATACAAAAATGTCAGATTTCGTCTAATGAAGTGAAAATCAGGATATAAAGTGCCACGAATTCACGAATATAGTTTGGGTACGATTTCAGAAAGTGGTGGTACCTTAAAATAAAAAAGCCTTCCGGTTCCGGAAGGCTTCTGGTGGTGCGGGCGAGAGGACTCGAACCTCCACACATTGCTGCACTAGATCCTAAGTCTAGCGTGTCTACCAATTCCACCACGCCCGCTTGTATGCCCACTCACAGCACTTAGGACTTGCTATAAGCGGATGCAAATATACATAAATGTTTCTATTTTCAAACAGCCTGGAAAAAAAATCAAAAAAAATATACGTAGGGGGGAACTTATGTATCGGCCCCGTGGCTGTCCCCACAAAATTCCTTTTTTGTACCTTTACCTGAACCAAAATAGAACCAATGCAAGACATAAAATCATACGTAGCTGAAAATCGCCAGCGCTTCCTGGACGAGCTCATCGACCTGTTAAAGATCCCTTCCATCAGCGCCGATTCAGCCTACAAAAAGGACCTTCTGAAAACTGCCGATGCCATCAGGGAAAGCCTTGAAAAAGCAGGTTGTGAAAATACAGAGATCTGTGAGACTCCGGGAAATCCCATAGTCTACGCCGAAAAGATCATAGACCCCGCCCTACCCACCGTCCTGGTCTATGGGCACTACGACGTACAGCCACCAGATCCGCTGGACCTATGGAATTCCCCTCCATTCGAACCCGTGATCAAGGAGACCAAGATCCACCCCGAAGGCGCCATCTTTGCCCGCGGAGCCTGTGATGACAAAGGCCAGATGTATATGCACGTGAAAGCTGTGGAATATATGATCAAGAACGACAAGCTGCCCTGCAACGTGAAATTCATGATCGAAGGCGAAGAGGAAGTAGGAAGTGTAAACCTCGGCTGGTTCCTCGAGCGCCACGCCGACAAGGTTTCCTGCGACGTCATCCTTATCAGCGACACCGGAATGATTGCCAAGGACGTCCCCTCCATTACTACAGGCCTTCGAGGCTTAAGCTACGTGGAAGTCGAAGTAACAGGCCCCAACCGAGACCTTCACAGCGGACTATACGGCGGGGCGGTTGCCAACCCGATAAACATCCTTGCCAAAATGATCGCTGCCCTGCACGATGAGAACAACCACATCACCATCCCCGGATTCTACGATAAGGTAGAAAACCTCAGCAAAGAGGAACGGGAAAAGATGGCGGAAGCACCCTTTTCCCTTGACAAATACAAGGAAGCCCTGGACATTTCAGATGTTCACGGAGAAAAAGGCTACTCCACCAACGAAAGAAATTCCATCCGCCCTACGCTCGATGTAAACGGAATCTGGGGCGGTTATATAGGCGAAGGCGCCAAGACAGTCATCCCAAGCAAGGCATTTGCCAAGATCTCGATGAGACTTGTTCCCGACCAGGATTGGGAGGAGATCACCGAACTTTTCAAGAAACACTTCGAGAGCCTCGCGCCCGATAGTGTGAAGGTGGTCGTAAAACCTCACCACGGCGGCCAGGCCTACGTCACCCCCATCGATACCATTGAATATCAGGCTGCCAGCGATGCCTACGAGGAATCCTTCGGAAAGACCCCCATCCCCCAACGCAGCGGCGGAAGCATCCCCATCGTTTCCCTCTTCGAAAAAACCCTGAAGAGCAAAACCATCCTGATGGGCTTCGGACTCGACAGCGACGCCATCCATTCCCCGAATGAACACTTCGGGATCTGGAATTACCTGAAGGGAATCGAGACCATCCCGCTGTTCTATAAGCATTACACAACGCTGAAAACAGCCGTAAACAAATAAGAAATAAGCACTTAATGCAAGGCCTATCGTATTAAAATCCTGATAAGCCTTTTTTTTAACCTCAGCATTTCCGCACCCTCGCCCTATCATCTCCATACCATCTCCGTACATAACAGCCCCTAAACAGGGACTAAACAGCCCCTATACAGCCTCCCAGACCTGTATAGGGCCTGTTTATAACGGCTATAATAGCTGTTATATATGGAGATGATAGGGCCGTGGTATGGATTTCATCCCTTTCCATTCTTAACTATAAGGGGAACTCCTCTAGAGGCTTTTTAAATAAAAAGCCTAAACCTTCTTCACAAATTTCGTCAGTATCACGATCTGCTGCCCGTCTACCTTGCCCTCGATCTGTTCCGCGTTATCGTGCACCAGGTAAACCCTTCTTACTGCGGTTCCTCGTTTTGCTACCATACTGGACCCTTTAACTGGCAGATCTTTAATAAGTACCACGGTGTCTCCGCTTTCTATTATGGCTCCGTTGCTGTCTTTATGAATCACTGCCCCAGCACTGGCTTCGGTAGCCTGCCCGGCTGCAGCCCATTCCTTTACATCCTCTTCCATATACATCATATCCAGCAGGTCCTGGGGCCAGCCTTCAGACTTCAGGCGGTTCAGCATCCGCCAGGACATCACCTGTACCGCAGGTACCGGGCTCCACATGCTGTCGTTCAGGCAGCGCCAGTGGTTGGCATCTACTTTTTCCGGGTCTTCTATCTGAGATTTGCAGGTTTCGCAGATGAGGATATGGTTCTCTACTCCTGAAGGGGAGTGCGGGATTTCAAACACGTGAAGGTCCTCCTTCGAGCTGCACAGCTCGCATTGAGAGGAGCTGCGCTGCATTAGATCTTGTTCAAGATTCATTTGTCGATACTTTAAGCTGCAAAGTTAATATTTTCACAATACAAGGAATGCCCTAAAAATACTTTAGTTCTACGTTTGTAGAATTAAATAATAATTCTACATTTGTAGAGAACGGTATAACAATGTTGTCGATGAAGTTATCTAAATCTGAAGAAGAATTAATGCATCTGATCTGGAAAATGGAGCCGGTCTATATGAAGGACCTGGTAGAGGCCTACCCTGAACCCAGGCCTGCCATTACAACGGTAGCTACCCTGCTGAAACGGATGCAGGACAAGAAATTTGTCGATTATGATCAGGAAGGAAGATCAAGGGTTTATTTTTCGCTGGTAAAGAAGAAAGATTACTTCTCGAAGCAGGTAAATGGCCTCATCAAGAACTTCTTCAATGATTCCGCCTCCCAGTTTGCTTCCTTTTTTACCACGGAAGCCAACCTTAGCAAGGAGGAACTTGAGGATCTGAAAAAACTGATAGACAACGAGATCAAAAACAAGTAGTATGGAGTTTTATTTTCTAAAATCAGCCGCCTGCCTGGCAGTTTTACTGCTCTTCTACAAGCTCCTGCTGGAGAAGGAGGACATGCACGTGTTCAACCGATTCTTTCTGCTTTTTTCAGTGGTGATCTCCTTTCTGGTTCCGTTCATCACTTTCACCACTTATCTGGAAGTGCCTGTGGAACCTGTATTAAATACGACAGCTAAATTTACAGAACTTCCTGTGCCCCCAGCTCCTGAGCCCAGTCAACTTCTCTGGCCCTATGCCCTGGGCATCCTTTATGGATTAGGAGTCCTTTTATTCGGGATAAAATTTTTCCTGAACCTGAAGCAGCTCATCCTTAAGATAAAAAGGAACGAACGCTTACGTGACGCCTCCTATACCACGGTCCTGCTGAAGGAAGATACCGTTCCGCATACCTTCCTGGATTATATTTTCCTGAATAAAAAGAAGTTCGAACAGAACAGCATTCCACGGGAGGTGTTTGAACACGAACGGGCCCACGCTTCCCAGAAGCACAGCTACGACCTGCTGTTTATGGAACTGCTGCAGGTGGTCTTCTGGTTCCATCCCCTGCTCTACCTCGCAAAAAAAGAAATCAAGTTAAACCACGAATTCCTCGCCGATAAAAGCGTCCTGAAAAAAGGAACGCCAACTGGCGAGTACCAACAATTGCTGCTGGCATTCTCATCAAAGGTATCCCACGGCAGCCTTGCACACCCAATTAATTATTCATTCATCAAAAAACGATTTACAGTTATGAAAACACAAACCCCTAAATGGGCCATCTGGGCGAGAAGCCTGCTGGTCCTTCCCGTAGCAGCCTTGTTGCTTTACGGATTCAGCACAAGAGAAGTGGTGGAAAGAGAAAACAAAGATCTACCAAAGAAAGAAAGCTCCCTGGTTCAGGAAAAAGTTACTCCTGAAATGCTTGAAGAATACAACAAGCTAGCGAAATACTACAATTCACTTTCCGAAGAGCATTCGGTGGTAAGGATGAAAGATCTCGACAGGATGAGGTACATCTATAAACTGATGACTCCGGAGCAGAAGAAGAATGCAGAACCCCTGCCATCCATTTATCCTCCACCACCGCCACCACCACCGGCACCTCCGGTAGCTGGAACCGAAACTGTACCTTCGCCACCTCCCGTGCCCCCGGCTCCTACCGTCTCAGGCATGGAGATTCCCGGACCACCCCCTCCGCCTCCTTCCCCTGTTGAACATATTAAGGAGCTCGCAGCTAAAGGTGCCAGGTTTTTTCACGCAGGCGTCGGTGAGATTTCAGCAGAAACTGCCTTAAAAATGGTAAAGAACAAGAACGTAAGCATTAGGGTAAGGGATTATGGATCAGAAACTTCAGTCCATATATCCGTGGAAAAATAGTATCTTCAAAACAAGAATTGAGGGGCCTCTGGGCCCCTTTTATACTAAATCTATGAGAAAACATTTACTCTACACCCTCATCCTGCTGTCTGCACTCTCATGTAATGACCAGCCTGAAAAGGAAAAGGAAAATGAAAATCGCAAATGATGTGACAGCATTGATTGGGAACACGCCGCTCGTACGGCTGAACCGCGTGACCGAGGGGTTGAACGCCGAAATTGTCGCCAAGCTGGAGTACTTTAACCCGGCGCATTCGGTCAAAGACCGCATCGGCGTCTCCATGATCGACGCCGCCGAACAAGCCGGGCGGATCAACAAGGATACGGTGATCGTCGAACCGACCAGCGGGAACACCGGCATCGCACTGGCAATGGTGGCGGCAGCGCGCGGCTATCGCCTCATCCTGACGATGCCCGAAAC
>CBFGYW010000138.1:0-5381 GCA_965653085.1 uncultured Salinimicrobium sp. | reverse complement strand
GGTCAGATCCACAGGTCTGGTGAAGGTAGGTGCGGTATTATCCGATACAGTGATTTTCTGTACCTGAGCTGCAGCAGCGTTTCCGGAATCATCTGAAAGGCTCCAGGTTCTGGTGATTACAAAAGTACCAGCAACAGGTCCATCTGCAACTACATCCTCAAAGGTAGCTTCCAGGTCGCTGGAACAGTTGTCTGCCTCATCAGTTACATCTCCAGTTACGGCTACACCTGCATCATAATTACAGTCTGCATCTGTATAGATGGTCAGATCCACAGGTCTGGTGAAGGTAGGTGCGGTATTATCCGATACAGTGATTACCTGAGAAGCAGAAGCACTATTGGTAGTAGCATCCACAGCGGTCCAGGTTCTGGTAATAGTGTAATTGTAGAAATCAGCATTCTCAGGATCAATTCCTTTGGTGCTTACCTCATTCATTGTAACAGCAGGACTGGCATCACAATTGTCTGTAGCAGTAACGGTGGCTGCAACTGGAATGCTCTCGCAGGTAACTGTCTCGCCGGTTGGAACTCCAGCCAATACAGGCTTAGTCTTGTCCTCTACCTTAATTTCAACTTCATCGGAGGTTGTACCACAATCATTCGTGACAGACCATATTAAGACATAAGTGCCAACATAATCCGGAGTAAAAACTGCATCAGCCTTTCCAGGATAGTCAAATTGATTTACAGAAAGACTAGGGCCACTCTTTATACTCCATGCTCCAGTATCTGAATTACTGGCATTTAATTGAGCCGTACTTGAAGGACAAATTATTTGATCTAATCCAGCTTGAACATCTTTGGGAGCCTGTTGAATAGTTATATCGCTTCCGTTCTGTGGTGCATTAGTAACTGGTTTTGTTGATCGTACTCTAACCCTAAAACCAGTCCCCTCAATATTCAGGGGCACATTTCCATTAATTATTTGCTTATTATTATTATCATGCTTTGCCGTAATACTACCTATTTGAACTGCATCAGTAAAATTTCCATTCTCGTCACTTATTTCTGCTATGAACTTATTGTCATTGTCAAAACCTCCATTTACGGGACCAGAATTAGCCGCAGCAAGAAAAGAAACTGAAATTTCCCCATCAGAACAATAGGAGCTTTTGGAAACAGAAACATCAGCTATCCCAGCATCCGTGAAAAATGTTCTCGCTTCATATTTAGTTGTTTTTCCTACTGCTATTACGGTAAAAGCAACTCCAACGTGGCGTTCTTCAATAGGGTATCTTATTTCAAAACTACCATCAGAACCTACTTTTTGATCGTGATATCCATGATGGTGTTCGTGAGTTGGTTCTTCTTCAAAATGTACATCAATTACTGAATCCCTTGTCCATCCTTGGAAGGTAATAATTGCGGTTTCCCCCGGAGAATAATCCTCCTTATCCGAAGTAACCGTCGGTAATTGATCCGCAGGATATTGCGGAACCACTGTTACTGTCTCCCCATCAGAAGAACTCTCCTGCCCCACAGCCCCAGCCGCCAGCAGCACTAAAAACATGAACAAAATGGCAGCGCGCGCGCCGGCCAGATTTTTGAGTAAAATTTTAATCATAATAAACCAGGTATTAATTAAAAATTCAGTGTTTATCCACGTAGGGGGAGGATGGATAGGTAAAGTTTTCAAAGAATTTATGGCTTGGGGCCGTTGAGCAATGTTTAACTATTATGTTAAACAAAAATCAAATTTCGAAACTAAATAACAACAAAAAACGACTCCACTATTAGAAAGGAGTAACTTTTCGACCGAAGGTTCGAAAAAGTCGACGAATAGCAGAAATGGCTGATTAGCACTGCGTTTGAAAGATGAAGTGTAAGGATCATCGAGCAACAGTCGACGAAATAGTGGATTTTTCCGACAAGATTCAGCACTGAATACCTGCGAAAAATAGAAAAGTCCCCTGTTAAGGAATTAAGATAAAAAAATGCTAATCTATCAGCGAAAGCTGGATTCGCTTCCGCGCCTCGTCCACCTCCAGCACGGTTACCTGAACGTGCTGATGCAGCTTTACCACGCTGTTCACATCGCTGATGAATCCGGGTGCGAGTTTGGAGATGTGCACCAGGCCACTTTCTTTGATCCCGATATCGACGAAGCAGCCGAAATTGGTGATGTTGTTCACGATTCCGGGCAGTTTCATTCCTGCGGAAAGGTCGCTGATGCTCTTCACCCTGGGATCAAATTCAAAGACCCTGGCTGACTTTCTTGGATCCACCCCCGGCTTCTCCAGCTCCCCGATTATGTCCGAGAGGGTGGGCAGCCCCACCTTCTCTGTCACGTACTTCTGCAGATCCAGCTTCTGAAGCAGACTTTTGTTGCCGATAAGTTCCTTCAGCCCCACCCCGAGATCAGCAGCCATTCGTTCCACTACAGGATAACTTTCCGGATGCACCGAGGAATTGTCAAGAGGGTGTTCCGGCTCCGTGATACGCAGAAATCCTGCAGCCTGTTCAAAAACCTTGGCTCCCAGCCTTGGGACCTTCAGCAGGTCTTTCCGCGAACTCAAGCTTCCATACTCGCTTCTGTAGGCTACTATATTTTCAGCCAGGGCAGGGCCTACGCCGGAAACGTAACTCAACAGCGGGGCGCTGGCGGTGTTCACATTAACGCCAATCCCGTTTACGCAGCTTTCCACCACCCGGTCCAGCTCATTTTTCAGGTTTCCCTGGTCCACATCGTGCTGATACTGCCCCACCCCGATGGCCTTGGGGTCGATCTTCACCAGTTCGGCCAGCGGATCTGCAAGTCGGCGGCCTATGGAAACGGCGCCTCGAACGGTGACATCGTAATTCGGAAATTCACTCCTCGCTATCTTCGAAGCCGAATAAACCGAAGCCCCGGCCTCGCTCACCACAAAAACCTGCACCTCCCGGTCGAACGGAATCTTCTTCACGAAGAATTCCGTTTCCCGCGAAGCCGTTCCGTTTCCAATCGAAATCGCCTCGATATTATAAGCATTTACCAGCGACTTGATCTTCTTCCCCGCCATCGCAGTTTCCCGCTGCGGGGGGTGCGGATAAATCGTTTCATTATGCAGCAGGTCCCCCTTCTCATCAAGGCAAACCACCTTACAGCCCGACCTGAATCCCGGATCGATGGCCAGAATTCGCTTCTCACCCAGAGGCGGAGCCAGCAGCAGCTGCTTCAGGTTTTCTGCGAAGACCTTGATGGCCTCCTCATCGGCCTTTGCCTTTGCTGCGGAAACAATTTCGTTGGAAATAGCAGGCTGCAGCAGCCGTTTATAGGAATCCTCAATAGCCTCCTCCAGCTGCGCGGTACAGGAATTCCGCTGCTTTTTGAGAATGATCCCGGAAATAATCTGAAGCGCTTCCTCCCTTTCCACCTCCACCTTCAGCTTTACCACTCCTTCCTTTTCGGCCCGCAGCATCGCCAGCAGCCGGTGCGAAGGAATATTTTTCAGCCGTTCCTGCCACTCGAAGTATTGTTTATATTTCTGGGCACTCTCCTCCTGTTCCATCTTCTTAACTACTTTGGAGGAGATCACCGCAGCGTGGGAATAAAGTTTCCGAAGCCTGGTACGCACCAACTGATGCTCATTGATCCATTCCGCCACAATATCCCTCGCCCCCGCCAGCGCTTCTTCGGGAGAAGCGACCTCCTTAGTGAGATAACGTTTCGCCACGCCCTCGATATTCTCCGCATTCTGTGCCATCAGCATTTTTGCCAGAGGTTCCAATCCCTGCTCCCGCGCGGCGTCGGCCCTGGTCCTTCGCTTTTTCTTATACGGAAGGTACAGGTCCTCCAGAACCAGAATATCTCCTGCGGAAGCGATCTTCCCCTCCAGCTCAGGCGTCAGTGCCCCCTGCTCGGAAATGGACTTCAAAACAGCGGATTTCCGCTTCTCCAGCTCCTCAAAAGCCGACTTCAGTTTCAGGATCTCCCCCACCTGCACCTCATCAAGGTTCCCCGTCATCTCCTTCCGGTAGCGGGAAATAAAGGGGATGCTGGCACCCTCGTCAAGCAGGCTGAGGGTTTTGGCAATGCTGTTTTCTGAAAGATTTGTTCTGGACAGGATGTATTCGGTTGTCTTCACGGGTAGTCGATGTGGATGAAAGGCAAAGATAGGAGTTTTAAGAGGTCTGGAAAACGTAAGAATCCCGATAGCTGGCAGGGAAAGATTCCCGCCCGGGTGGCGTGGTGATCTCAAGATCACGAGCAGCGGAAGCAAATAAAAAACCTTCTGAAAAAAGTTTCCTCTCGGAAGTTCCTTCAGAAGGCTCAGCTCCGGATTCGGACCGGCAACTGTATTTTTTAGTTAAGAGTTAAGAGTTATGAGTTAAGAGTTGATTCTCTCCTCTGCCCGCTATCTCTTTACACAAGCACCACCTCATCGATGCGATGAGAATTTCCGTGCTGTGCTATCAATTTGGCATAAAACTTAAGATCCTGTTCCTCTTTCCTGAAGGTCTTGCCCAGCCAGGAAACGGCCTGCTCCAGCCTGAAGGTATGGGTCTTGATCCGCGGGTAGCTGTCGGTCGCTTCCATCTCCTCGATCCCCACCTCCACGGTATTGCTCTTCTTATTATAACATACGTACTTCGCCTGAAAATTATGCAGTATCAGCTCCTCCAGCGTCGGCGGAAGTTCATCACACTGCTGGCATTCAGCTACCTGGTCCGGTATCAGCTCTCCCAGTCTCTCCTGGATCATATTTTTACTTTGGTAGGATGTCATAACAATTGGGTTTTTGAATTTTTTTCTAAAAATAGTGCAGTACCTACCGCTGAAAAACACATTTAATTTAGGTTTAACTTTTTTAATCTCAATAGATTAATCCGAAGTTAAAAATCTAAAGAATTTTCCTACGGAAGATGATGAAGAAGTAGGAAAATTGCCACGAATTCACGAATAATTTCTTTCTGAGGTCCTGAAAGATTCAGCCTCTTCGGAAAGGTGTATAAATCGTATCTTTATAGGAAAAACTGCTATGCAACATCTGGAACACGGAAGTTTTAAAAAGGAGTTCACTGAAGCTTTCCCTGGCGATGATAGCGGTGATCTCTCCCCGCGCCAGACGCCCGGAATGCTTTACAGTACGGCCGTGCCCACCCCCGTGAAGGAACCCCGGCTGCTGGCCTGGAATGAGGAACTCGCACGGGAGCTCAACATCGCAGCCCCTTCCGAAAAAGACATCCAGATCCTCGGGGGAAATAAGGTCACCTCCACCATGAAACCTTACGCCAACTGCTACGCGGGACACCAGTTCGGAAACTGGGCCGGGCAGCTGGGCGACGGCAGGGCCATCACCCTTGGGGAATGGCCTTCCCGCGATGGCAGCTGGGAACTTCAGCTCAAAGGCGCCGGGCCCACTGCCTATTCGAGAATGGCTGACGGAAGGGCTGTCCTAAGGT
>CBFGYW010000137.1:0-5390 GCA_965653085.1 uncultured Salinimicrobium sp. | reverse complement strand
GCAAGGTCAGTTAATATTTCAGTGCAGAGGATCAGCAAAGCCGCTCCCCTCTGCAGAAGCATCTTTCAGGAAAGTCTGAGATCTGGGAAACTTTAAAAGTAGCAATTAATTCTGAACCGATATAGATGAAGGGGGTTAAATTATTGCGAGGAGGCATTGAAAATCAGTAAAGTATATTCTTAAGTCAGTGAACCAGGATCTTTGCTACCCCGACCTCTTCCCCGGCCCTTGATGCCCGAAGGAAATACAAACCGCGGGCAAAGAATCGAATCTCCACGTGATCGTTATATCGAACCAGCCAGTCCTCTGAGAGTTTCCGGCCCTGAGTATCGAAGATCTCGACATCCAGCTGATCCCCCAGGGACCTTACCGAAAGCAGCTCTCCCGCTTTCACAGGATTTGGATATACCTCCAGGGTATTTTCCCCCGGAACATAAATCTCGACTGTCTGCGTTCTTATAACCTTCCCATTTTCCAGCTTTATGAGCGCGTAGTAGAGGTTGTCCCCTACTTCGGGAGCCTCATCCCTAATTTCCAGCTGCAGCTGTCCCAGGGGCCTGGAAAAGGTTTTCAGGACTTTTGTTCCACTGCTGTTTTCCCGCAGGAGCTGCACCTCCAGTACCTGGTGTCCGCTGCTGAGGTTAAGGCTGGTATTTACCACGGGCCCCTGCTCCAGGAGGGCGAAGAAGGTTCGATAATGACAGCCTACTCCCTGGACCCTGTAATCTATGGCCCTGCCTTCGTGCCCTCGCAGATCCCCGAAAATGGGACTTACAGACCAGATTCCCGATTCGTATTCAGATTTATCGATCAAAGCAGTAGTATCCTGAACCATCATCGCAGGTTCCATATATTTTTCTCCCAGATACTGCACCTGGTAAGCACTAGCCCCCTTAATTTTATTCCAGCTCAGCATGAATTCCTCCTCACAGTTGTAGGCAGGCTCGGGAAGTATTTCAGGGGCGATGACAAAGACATCCGACAAAAATTCACGGGCACCGATTGTCATTCGCAGTTGCGCAGTCCCCGGGTTCTTCTGAAGCTGCAGGGGGTAGGACTCAGCATTCGGGTCGAGAGCCTGATCCAGCAGTTCCCATTCCGATTCCCCGAAGCTGATCTCCAGTTTTGCTGACTCTTCAGAAAAAGTATTCTCCCATCGCAGCACATTTTCCTGATCTTCCCACAGCGGATCGTTGGAGGTGGGGTAGGTCCAGCTGAAACTGCTTTCAGATTCAGTGATGTAAGCTATTGCGAAAGCCTGCTTTTCAGAAATATCGGCCGCAGATACTAATATGGTATAGGTTCCCGCTGAAGGTGTATCCAGAGTAATTAGCTCAGCAGGATTCAAATCGTCCTCCCCGCGTTGTGCTTCTTTCAGGAGATTTTCGGGATCCAGGACCCAGGGTTTCCAGATGTTCCCGTCGGGAGAGACCAGTTCAAGGTCCAGATCCTGGATAAGGGCTCTGTCATCCCCCGGATTCGCTGCGGGGTCTAACCAGCTAAGGGCAAGCTTCAGCCCATTGGTACCCTCGGGAATGTCAAATTTAAATTCAAAGGGATCAGCCTGGGAAGCTTCCCCTTCAAAGTAGGTACCTGATTTAAGGATCTCCATACTTGCGGCTGCATCCAGGTTTCCGTAGCCAGAGGAATAATCTATGTTTGCAGGCCCCACATCTTCTGCTCCTGCCATTAGGACCGATTTTATCAAAGCTGAAGAGGGGAGCTGCTGATGCTGATTGAGATACTCCTCCTGCAGCAGCAGCACCGTGCCTGAAACCAGGGCAGCAGCATCTGAAGTCCCTGCGGGCGCATATGCTACCAGCTCAGGTTTCAGCCGCCCATCGGGTGCCGGGCCTTTAGAACTCCGGGCTGAGATTTGTCCGTTGGCATCCAGGGCACCCACCGTGATAATGTTTTTAGCAAATTTGAAATTCCCCGTGAGGTTTGCAAATCCCGCAACACCCTTAAATCTACCGGCTGTCGGGGTTTCGGTACCCAGGTTGCCCGAAGAGAACACGTGTACCAGCCAGGGCAGCTGCATCGCACTGGCATCATAGGCAGCAGCTTCATTCCCATATTCGTATTCCAGGGTCGTGCCGTAGGAATGGTTCTGGACCGAGATCCTATTTTCCTGAAAGATCTCGAGAGGGTCGGGGAGCAGGCGCAGGAAACTGGAGCTGCCCACCTCTGCTTCCGGGGCGCCCCCCTTGCCCTTGCTGCCCGAATTTCCGGCCCCCGCGATAAGGGTTGCAATAATCGTGGCGTGCTGGTCGACCTTCTCGCCCTGAACCACAGTTGGGAAGGTCCTGTTGCGCAGATCAATATCCTCGGGATCAAAAAGGTTCTCCTTGACTGAAACCCTCATCTCCTTTCCCCTTAACGAAGGGTAAAGGTGCTGAAGATAATTTATATTGTTGACAGAAAGGTCATGATAGCTCACGAAGGTTTCTGTCCTGGGGAAGGTGTATTCAGAAATATGGATTACCTCTTGGTTCGGCAGCAACTGCTGAAGATCCTGAGGGGAAGCCCTGACTACCAGATAATCCCCATTCTGCTGCAGGATCTCGTAATCTGAAGTTTCCAGGAATTTCTTTCCGTCGAGGGTCTTGAGTGAAAGGAGCAGGGGAGTCGAAGGTTGTTCATCTCTGAGGCTGGGGGAGAGCTTCCATTCGGGGGAGACTTTATAGAGATCAGCATCCGAGGGTAGCTGACTTTTTGTGGTTTCGGAAATATGAATGATGAAGTTCCCCTCCCCCAGACGTTTTACAATTCCAGCCTTCGGGAAGTCTTTGCTGTTTCCCGATTTTAGAAGATAAAAACCCTCTTTCAGATTTCCTGAAACAGCCACTTTTTCTGAAGGTTCAGGAAACTTCTGCGCCCTGGATTTCTGGGTCTGGAACAGGAAAAGCAGCAGAAGAAGGAGGAAATTCCGCATAGGTGGGGGCGTTTTATCTGCTAATTAACAAAGGCGAGGGCATTTATCCTAATCACAGGGAAACTTTAAGATAAAGGAAGCCGCTGCTGGAAATAGGCTTCCCTGGAGCTTACAGATACTGATTTATCCTCTGGATAAGGTCATCTATATCAAACGGTTTTGATATAAAATCATTGGCCTTGTGACCCCTTAGAATGGTGTCATCGGCGTGGGCAGACATCAGGAGAACCGGGGTTTCAGAGGTTTGCTGTTGATCTCTCAGCATTTTTGAGATTTCCACACCATTCCCATCGGGCAACATTATATCCAGCAGGATCAGGTCGGGTACATGGCCCGCGATCTCGGTCATAAAATCTTCAGCCGTTGGGAAGCTCTCCACTTTGTACCGGAGGCTTACCAATAAATATTCTATAAGTTCTCTAATATCTGGATCATCTTCTACTATAAAAATCTCCTTCATAGCAGCAAAGATAATTGCTGGTACTTTAAATTATTCAAAGAAAAGGTTAAAGCTGTAGAATAGCTGTGAACATAGTGGCTTCTCCTAAGTGATGCTCCTTGAAAAATAGTTTAAAATTTAAGAAAATCCTGTTGTACATTTGGCAGGATTCAACTATATTAAAAAGAGGTACTTATGATCCTGACCCTTATAATAATCATCTGCTTTTGCTTTGCTGTGATCTTCGCGATGTTCGGGATTTCCGGCCTTACCCAGTCCCTGAAAAAGAAACCTTCCGTAGGGCAGGCATCTAACAATATTGACAAGCATCCTTCTGCCCTTTCCTGAACAGTTATGCCTGTCTGGAGCTACTCCAGGCTTCCAACGATCAGCTTTCCGTGGTAGGCCTTCGCCCCCAGGAGGTCGTTCAGCTGCTCCAGGTTATCTTCGCTCACCTTCCCGCCGGGCATGATCTGGATCTTGTCTCCACAGCATTCAATCATTTGCTGAAGCACCTCCTTCCCCTCGAAGGCTGTAGGCTGCCCTCCTGATGTTAGGATGGTATCGATGCCCTCCAGCTCATACAAAGCTTTGGCAGCTTCCAATGGATCGGGGGTAAGGTCAATGGCTTTGTGTACCACCACCTTCAGGGGTTGCGCCAGGCGGGCAAGTTCAGAGATCTTCTCCAGGTCGAGGCGGTTGTCCTTATCCAGGATTCCGAAAACCACCGCTTCCACGCCCGCAGTTTTACAGAATTCGATGGAAGCTCTCATCTCCTGCAGTTCCTCTTCTGAATAGACGAAGTCACCCCCGCGGGGCCTGATCATTATCCGCAGGGGGATATGTACCCGCTGTTTTGCCTGCAGGATAAGTTCTTCGGAAGGGGTAGTGCCCCCCAGATGGAGCTCAGCGCAGAGTTCAAGCCGGTCTGCGCCCTGTTTCTCGGCCTTGATGGCTTCATTCAGATTTCCGACACAGGCTTCTTTGATGATGTTTTTCATTGGTGGCTTTTTTATAGTTGTGCAAAATTAGAAAAGCTTTGGGGTGCATCTTGTTTCTAACGGCAACAGTTTATTTTCGTACTTTTAGTTCATGACTTCATAGAATTGGGGCTGTTTTTGCAAATCCTCAAATCCTCACATCCTCAGGGCCTCCTTTTGAGAATTAAAAATGTAAATCGCTGATTTTCAGGTTGTATTTTTCGGCCTACTTTGGTGACTAAAATTAATTTCTATTCTAAATTATCCTTCAATAGATATTGCTGATCTTCAGAGTTTATACATGAACCACTCCACCTTGGGAACTATTTTATGAATAGACAAGGCGTGAAAACCATTTGCCGGACGCTGGAAAAAAAAGGAAGGTAACCTGATTTTGTATAAGTTGTAGAAAGGTGGCTGGGGTTTTTGATACTACCATCTCCATATCTCAAAAACAGCTTTCCAGAACCCTGGGAACAGCTTACAGACGAAAACAAAGCTTTGGTCCCTGTGAAGACCTTGAGAAGACTCTGGAAGATATGGAGATGGTATTAGGAAGACTATTAAAAAATTAAAAAAAAAGCAATACCTACCCTGATCACCTAGTTCAATTGAACCCGATCTGAAATTACAAAACTAATTTATAAAAAAAATGTTTTGAAATTTCGGTTATTGAAAAATATTTTCCAGGTTCAGATGGATAAAAGGAGAGTAAAAATTTCCGCCCTGGGGCAACTAAGATTGAAGAGATCGATCCCTTGGCTTCGGTGATAATGATCGAAAAAATTTTCAAAAGAGAGCCTGAGGATGTGAGGATTTGAGGATTTGAGGATTTGTTTTTATACAAATAGCTGAAAATCAGATATATAAAAAATGAGCCAATTTGTTAAATTTTTGGAATTTTTTCCGGAGCCAGCACTCAAGGGATGAACTTCCCAAAAAAGCAAAACCCGCAGACCTTTCGGTTGCGGGTTTAAGGTGGTGCCTCCAGGAATCGAACCAGGGACACAAGGATTTTCAGTCCTTTGCTCTACCA
>CBFGYW010000136.1:0-5400 GCA_965653085.1 uncultured Salinimicrobium sp. | reverse complement strand
GTAGTATAACATCCCCATCCGCAATAAGAAAACCAGCCCTGCGGCTACAGGGGAAAGGAAGAGTTTTCCGGTGAAGCCAAAAGCCGGAATCACTGAAATTATGATGGTCCAGAGGGTATACAGGATGATTTGGATGGCGGTGCCTTTATCTTTTTTTCCGGTAGGCAGCATAAAGAATCCGCCTTTTTTATAATCGTCATACAACCACCAGCCCAAAGCCCAGAAATGCGGGAACTGCCAGAAGAACTGGATCATGAACAGCGTGCCGGGTTCAATGCTGAAATCCCCCGTAGCGGCCACCCAGCCCATCATAAAGGGAATGGCCCCCGGAAAGGCACCCACAAATACCGAAAGCGGAGTCTTGGTCTTTAACGGAGTGTAGACGCAGACATAGAGGAAGATACTGATGGCCCCAAACATTGCGGTCTTAGGGTTGATATAGTATAGGATGATCAGTCCAAGCACGGTAAGGATGCTGGCAATGGCAAAGGCCGAAGATACCGACATTCTTCCGGAAGGGATAGGACGGCCCATCGTACGGTCCATCAAGGCATCCAGATCCTTTTCTATGATTTGGTTGTAAGCGTTGGAGGCTCCTACAAGGCAATAACCCCCAAGCCCCAGCATCAGGACCGTCACGAAATCCAGACTGTCGGCTCCAAGGAAATATCCAGCAACTGAAGAGAATACCACACTAACCGCCAGGCGAACCTTGGTTATTTCTTTAAAATCGGACAAAATAGAGACGGAAGGCGTATGTATTCGGGCGTTATCCAAGAAATGGCTTTTTATAAATTGCTGCAAAGATACTCCTAAATTGGATTTTAGCAAGGGGAGGAGGATGTTAATCTGGAAAAATAAGGGCTGGATGTCAATGGGTTGGGAGTTAAGAGTTAAGAGTTAAGAGTTCTGAGTTAATGCCTTTGAGTTGGAGTCTGTGTTGAGGAATCCCAAAGGGGTGAAAGATAATATAGCTGAGACTTGACTTTGAAAATGAAAATTAATAATCGTAGTACCAGTTGAAGATATCTGTGCGCAGCCCGATGTTCAGCCAGGTGGTATTGGAATCAAAATGTGTTGGGGTATCCACCAGCACATCAAAACTCCTGAAGATAAAGCTTCCGAAGATCTTCAGATTAGTAGAAGGATTCACGATATATCCGGCTTCGGTTTCAGCATAAAATGAATTGGAGGTATTCCCCTGCCCTATCTTCACGCCGGTCTCAAAAGGCCGGTTCTCTTCGCTGGTATAGATATCACCCCCGTAGGCGAAGTTGTCTCCAAAGGCATTATAATCGAATCCGCGGTATCCGTAGATCATCTTCAGGTGCCCGTAATACCTGTCCTTTTTATATCTGGCTATCCCTATCAGCTCCCTGAAATTGGCACCCCACTGATGGGCCATGGACTGGTTGTTATGTCCATAATTCAGGGTGATGGTGTTGTGGGAATAGGCATAAGGGCGCACCTGATTGTATTCCAGCTGAAGGTGCAGGTCCTCGATTCCGAAGGCGTCGAAATATTTGGCTCCCAACTGGAAACCCAGCTTATTCTTCCAGCTGCCCTCGCCTCCGAAGATATCACTGGATGAGAATTCATCTATAAGCCACTGCCCGTACAGGTTGAATCTGTCGCTCCATTTATATTTTGCCGACAGCCCAATAATCGCATTCCCTGCCCTGGCCCCGGTAGAGAACTCGATGGCCCGGTAGAAGATCACGGGATTCAGGTAATTGAGGTCGAACCCTCGGTTGTTGTCATTCTCCCACATCACCGACTCAAAGAAACCGAGGTTCAAACGCTTGGTAACATTATAACTCAAGTAGTGGTTCGCCATATATTTTGTTCTGAAGGACCCATCTCCTGTCACTGCAGAGCGTACATCCCTGAGTGACATCCAGGTATTGGTATATTTTATCTTCCAGAAGGTAGTGCTGAGCTTGAAATATGGGTAAGGGGTCGCATTGTCACTCACCAGGAGGGAACGGTAGCCATCACCAATGAACTGCTTCCCGTGCCCGAACTGGAGATTAAAGAATTTGCTGGGGCTATAGGAAAGATATCCTTCTGCGGAAGGGTAGTCATAGCCTTGCCCCATAAAAGGTTTCGCTATCCCTCTTCCAGGAATGATGGCGGGATCTCCCCCATCTGGACGGAGCGATTCGGCATAATGGTTATAGTAATCAGAAAAGCGTCCCTGGCTTTCATAGAGGACGGTATAGAAATTGAAATTCTTCCCTAGACCCCCCCTGAAGGATCGCAGCCCGGGTGTTGTTGTAGGTGACGTCGAATTCGCTGCCGAAATCCTTTCCCACCTGCAGGTCCAAGGCTACATCGGCAGTAAACCAGTAATCCTTTCCCTGAAAGGCAAACAGATGGTCATTCCAGAGTTTCCTGCCCCACCAGGAAGATTTGTCTTTCTTCAGCAGCTCCGTCTCGGCAGCCAGATCGTAGTAAGGCTGGATTTCATGATACAGGTAGGGTTTCGATGCGGAATGAAAATTGGTCCCCAATGCGTTTACATCATCGTCAAAACGGCTGTACAATTCGTGGGAGAAGGGAATATTGATCCTGCTGGAAGCTCTTGGATATTTAAACTCTTCAGATACGATGGCATCATATTCATCCTTAGCCGGAATTAGCTGCTGGTCCTGATCTTTGAGCTGCAGAGGTTCTGCGTCTAAAAGTTCATCTTCCGGGAAGGATGCTTCTGCTGCAGAATTTTCAAGAGGAATCCTGACAGGCATCCGGAACTGCATCTCTATAGGGCGATTATCATAGGTGGCAGGTTTCACCCGCGGCAGGATATCAAACACCCGCTGCATTTCTTCCTCCAGCTCCTTAAACATGGCATCTACATAGATGGTCTCAAATTCTCCCTCTTCGGTTACTTGAAAAAGAACGATAACCTCTCCTCTGTACTCCGCTTCAGCTACGACATCAGGCAGTCTGAAATTCGCTTTTATCTTTGATTTCAAGGTTTCATTGAAGCAGCTTTCTTCCTCCTCGAATAGAATATTCTCACATTCGGGGAAAATAGGAAACCTTTCCTGGTTACCGACGTAAGATTGGGAATAAACACCTGAGAAGAAAAAGAAGAACATTAGTCCGAAATACTTCATCATAGATGGGGGAATGCTAAATGTACGGTTAACTGCACGAAAGATACATTTTTTTCGAGAAGTGACTGTATATCCAGAGCATTTCTCTTGAAGGAGATCCTGATCCCTATATCCTGAAATAAAAAATCCCGCACCATTGGTACGGGATCATTTTATTTGGAAATATGGTATTAGTCCTGAACTCTGAAGGTAATAGGCAGGGAGTAAAGTACTCCTACCGGCTTCCCTCTTTGTTTTCCTGGTTGCATCTTAGGCAGTTCTTCAACTACACTTTGAGCTTCCTTCTCAAGTCTTGGGTGTGGCCCACGTACTCCAAGAACGGTTACATCTCCACTCTTCTCGATACGGAACTGAACATAGATCTTGTTGATTCCTGTCAATCCGAGCTCGCTTCCCAGTTCAGTGTTGAACTTCTTGTTCACAAAAGAGCTGATCTTTTCACTCATACAGGCTTTTCGCTCGTTGTTGTTCTTCAGGTTTTCACAACCTGGGAATATCGGCACGTCCTCGATAAGCATAAAAGGAACATCGGCAATTTCTTCAACTTCCTCGACAACCTCAACTTCCTGTACCTCGACGATCTCTTCCTGGCTGGTTTCAGTAGACTGGATTACAGTCTCCTCGACCTCTTCCTCATCCTCAACGATCTCGATTATTTCGGGTGCTGGTGGCGGTGGAGGTGGTGGTGGTGGCGGGGGCGTATTGAGTTGTGTAATTGGCACATCTTCTTCTTCCAGGGCATTCATGTCAACCAGACCAAGGTCGATAGCCTCCTTGTCATAGGTTTTCCATTCTATCGCCCCCCAGGTAAGGGCGAGAACTAAAATTAAACCAACCTGAAAGAAAAGAATACTTCTTTTCCTTAGATCAGCCTTGGGATTCTTCTTTGGTTTCATAATACCATTTAAATTATAGGTTGGCTAAAATAATTATTTTTTTAGAAAAAATAAATTAATCTTAACTTTTAACCTGATTAATATTTCCTTAAAAAGCCATACCAGCGTTCCCGCTACTATCGCCCCGATGCTATTGGCCAAAACATCAAGAAGATCGAGTTGTCGATACTCGGTCAACATATGTTGTAGAACCTCAATAAAAGTGCCAAATACGATGCAGGCAATACAAATTATGACGACCTTTTTTGCAAAGCTTTCATTTTCAGAGTTAAATATAGCGAATAGCAGCCATAAAAATGCCAATCCGAAATACGCTCCGGTATGCATCACCTTGTCCCCGATCCCTAACTGGCTCACAGGAGTGTCTGCAAGGTTGATCAACGAAAGATAGGTGATCAGGCCAGTATAAAGGCAGGCGACTACAAAAAGAAGCTGTTTAGGCACCAATAAGCTCAGAATATTCCCCAGCGCTCAACAGGTCGTCGACCTGTGAGGCATCACTGAACCGGACCTTTACCATCCATCCTTCCCCGTATGGGTCGCTATTCACCTTTTCTGGTTCGTCTTCGAGGCTCTCATTGAACTCGATGATCTCCCCCGACAGTGGCAGGAACAGGTCTGAAACGGTTTTTACGGCTTCCACTGTTCCAAATATCTCTTCCCTTTCCAGGGTCTCGTCTACAGTCTCAACCTCTACGTATACAATGTCTCCCAGCTCGCCCTGTGCGAAATCGGTAATCCCTACGGTAGCGACATCGCCTTCAATTTTCACCCACTCGTGATCCTTGGTGTACTTTAATTCTTGTGGAATATTCATTTGGTTAGAATTTTAATAAAAGCAAATTTACTTTATTAATTGAATTGTTCAAACCCAAGCCACTAATTTCCGAAATTATATCTTAAAGTGATCCCCGACCTGATGGTGGTCTGCGGAAAAGCTGTGGAAATGGCATATTCTGAAAAACTGTGATCATAATAAACCATCGCCGTCAGGTTCTTGCTCAGGGCATAATCTGCGATGAAGTTGAGGGACCAGATATCCTGCCCAGCAGTGACCTGCGAATTGTCCACGTCAAGGTACCTGATGATGGTTTCATTGTGGCGATAGGAGATATCGGCCTTGAAGTTAAGGTCACTCCTCAGTATACGACGCCTTCCTCCAAAATTGGTAGTGATGCGCAGATCCTTCACCCTGTAACCGAGTCCGAGGGTGTATTGGTTTCCTCTTATCTCCGTCAGCAGGTTATTGTCAAAGCTCAATGACAGAGCCCGGTCCTTCTGAACTTCTGCCAGCACTTTTACTGAATTCACCATCTCCATATCGATCCTCACGAGGGGACTGAACTGTTCCGTAAGGTTGATATTCGAGAAAAGGGTCTCAT
>CBFGYW010000135.1:0-5449 GCA_965653085.1 uncultured Salinimicrobium sp. | reverse complement strand
GCCTCGCTGACAATCTGTGCAAAGGTTGGAGGGCTTAATCTCGCCTGGGCAAATTTCATCGCTGTTTTCATCACCTCCTTGTTCTTGGAAGCAATGCATCCAATCCTGGCGCCGCACATACTGTACCTCTTAGATACGGAATCAATCATTATGGCATGCTCCTCCAGTCCGGGGATGCTCATGATGGAATAGTGGGTGGCACCGTCATAGGCGAATTCCCTATAAACTTCATCTGCAACAAGGAAAAGGTTGTGTTTTTTTACGATTTCAGCCAGCTGGTCGATCTCTTCCTTGGTATAAAGATAACCTGTAGGGTTCCCGGGGTTACAGATCAGAATTGCCTTGGTCTTCGGAGTTATGAGTTTCTCGAATTCTGAAATAGCAGGCAGGGCAAAGCTGTCTTCAATATTTGACTGAACCGGAACGACTGTTACACCTGAAGAGGTGGCGAATCCGTTATAGTTAGCGTAAAAAGGTTCCGGGATAATGATCTCATCGTCTGCATCGGCGATGGTACCCATGGCGAAAAGCAAAGCCTCAGAACCTCCAGTGGTGATGATGATATCCTGTGCGGAAACGTCAATGTCGTTCTTCTGATAATAGGCTGCCAGTTTTTTACGGTAGCTTTCAAACCCTGCGGAATGGCTATAGGATAAAACCTCAATATCATTCGATTTTACAGCCGCAAGTGCTTTTGCAGGAGTTTTTATATCCGGCTGACCAATATTCAACTGATAGATGGTACGGCCTTTTTTTACTGCTTCTTCAGCATAAGGAACAAGTTTTCTGATGGGGGATTCAGGCATTGCCATTCCCTTTTTTGATATACTAGGCATAACTTTATTTTAAGGTCTACAAAGTTGCAAAATTTAAGTAAGTCAGTTCCGAAATATTTGTAATATTTCTTCCATTTCGTTCTGTAAAACCGAGCTTCGAGGGACAGGCTTATAGGTGAAGCTGCAGGCAATAAAAAACTCCCTATTCAGGGAGTTTGGTAGTTCAAGCTATATTTAAAATTTATTCCAGTACCCGACCTTTAATTTTTAAAGATTTGGCAGGAATATCGGCATTGGAGTAGACCGTGATGGTCTTTCTGATGGGCCCGATGATATTGGTGTCATATTTCACCTGAATCTCCCCGGTTTCCCCAGGTTGCACTGGTTTTTCCGGCTTCTTGGGAACGGTACATCCGCAGCTGGAACTCACCCTGGTTATCACCAGCGGGGCATCCCCGGTATTGGTGAATTCAAAAACCCGGATTCCGTCACTGCCTTTCTGGATCTCGCCATAATCTATTACTTCCGATTTAAATTCCATCTTTGCTGTCGACTGGGCGTGCACCGAGACTCCAACAAAAAGAATTACGGCCATTACAATGTTTTTCATGGTCTTTCAGATTTACAGGATTGGTAAAGATAAGAGCTTTCATTTAAATCACAAGTTAAATAAGTTTCAATTCATTGCCCATATTAATCCTGAAGTTTTAATTTTGCACATTATTCAAAAACCGCACCAAAGCATGGCGTCAGATTCCAAATATGATCCCCAAAACATTGAAAACAAATGGTATAACTACTGGATGGAGCACGGTTATTTCCATTCCGAAGTGGATGAAAGGGAGCCTTATACCGTTGTAATTCCGCCCCCCAATGTTACGGGAGTATTACACATGGGGCACATGCTGAACAACACTATCCAGGACGTACTTATCCGCAGGGCCCGACTGCAGGGTTATAATGCCTGTTGGGTTCCTGGAACCGATCACGCCTCTATTGCTACTGAAGCCAAGGTGGTTGCAAAACTGAAGCAGGAGGGGATAGATAAGAATGACCTGAGCCGGGAGGAATTTCTGGAACACGCCTGGGAATGGACCTACAAACATGGGGGGATAATCCTGGAACAGCTTAAAAAGCTGGGAGCTTCCTGCGATTGGGAGCGGACCAAATTCACCATGGATGAGAAAATGTCTGCTTCGGTGATAAGGGTTTTTGTAGACCTTTACAACAAAGGCTTCATTTACAGGGGCTACCGAATGGTGAACTGGGATCCCGAGGCGAAGACAACCCTTTCCGATGAAGAAGTTATCTATCAGGAAAGACAGGGGCAGCTGTATTATCTGAAATATAAAATAGAAGGCAGTGACGATACCCTGACCATCGCCACAACCCGGCCTGAAACCATTCTTGGAGACACTGCCATCTGTATTAACCCAAATGACGAACGCTTCTTCCACCTGAAAGGGAAAAAGGCCATTGTTCCGTTGGCAAATCGTGTGATTCCTATCATCGAGGACGAATATGTGGATATGGAATTCGGGACAGGCTGTTTAAAAGTAACTCCTGCCCACGATGAGAATGATAAGGTGCTGGGGGATAAGCACGGACTGGAGGTCATCGACATCTTTAACGATGATGCCAGCCTAAATTCCTTCGGAATGCACTATAAGGGCATGGACAGGTTTGATGCCCGTAAAGAGATCGTAAAAGAACTTGAAACCCTCGGAATTCTTGAAAAGACCGAGGAGCATATCAATAAAGTAGGAACCAGCGAAAGGACAGGGGCTGTAATTGAACCCAAACTAAGCGACCAGTGGTTCCTCAAGATGAAGGAACTGGCCCAACCGGCACTTGATGCTGTGCTGGACAAGGAAGTAAACCTGGTTCCCGAGAAATTTATCAATACCTACAGGCACTGGATGGAGAACGTTCGTGACTGGAACATTTCCCGACAGCTTATCTGGGGGCAGCAGATACCAGCCTTCTATTATGGCGACGGGAAGGAGGACTTTGTGGTTGCCGATACTAAAGAGGAGGCCTTGGCCCTTGCACAGGAAAAAACAGGAAACCCTTCTCTGAATTCAAAGGATCTATCCCAGGACAAGGACGCCCTGGATACCTGGTTTTCATCCTGGCTATGGCCCATGAGCGTATTCAATGGAATCCTGGAGCCCGATAACAAGGAGATCAATTATTACTACCCGACCAACGATCTTGTCACTGCCCCTGAGATCCTTTTCTTCTGGGTGGCCAGGATGATCATTGCAGGATATGAATACAGAGGTGAGAAGCCTTTCACCAATGTTTACCTCACCGGAATTGTAAGGGATAAACAGCGACGCAAGATGTCGAAGTCCCTCGGAAATTCTCCCGACCCTATTGACTTGATCGAGAAGTATGGAGCAGACGGAGTAAGGGTAGGAATGCTACTGAGTTCTCCTGCCGGAAATGACCTTATGTTTGATGAAGACCTGTGTAAGCAGGGGAGTGCTTTCGTCAACAAAATCTGGAACTCCTTTAAACTGATCAAATCCTGGGAGGTTTCAGAAGAAATTCCGCAACCTGAATCCTCTACCATAGCGATAAGCTGGTATAAAGAGAAGTTCAGTGAGGTTTTGACTGAGATCAATGATCAGTACAGCAAATACCGCATGAGTGATGCTTTAATGGCAACGTATAAACTGGTGTGGGATGATTACTGCTCCTGGTTCCTGGAGATGGTGAAGCCAGCTTTTGGTTCGCCAATAGATGCTAAAACATATAATGAAGTAATATCAATTCTTGAGGATAACCTTGTGATCCTACATCCTTTCGTTCCCTTTGTTTCTGAAGAGATCTGGCAACAGCTGAAAGAGAGGACGCCTCAGGAAGCTCTGATAATTGCCTCCTGGCCCAAGGCTGAGGCTTCAGACAAAAAGCTTGTAGAAGAATTTGCTGTGGCTTCTGAAGTGATCTCCGGGATCCGTGCCATCAGGAAGAAGAACAATATTGCTTTTAAAGACGCTCTAGAACTTCAGGTGCTGAAAAGCGAGCCCGGCTCCACAAGTTTTAATCCTATCGTTGAGAAGCTGGGGAATATTTCTGCCTTCACCGAAGTGGACCAGCAGGTCCAGGGAGCACTGTCCTTCAGGGTAAAGGCAGATGAGTATTTTATTCCTGTAGCGGGGCACGTAGACCTTGAGGCTGAAAAAGCCAAGTTAATGGAAGAATTGGCCTATAATCAGGGTTTCCTGAGATCAGTGGAGAAGAAACTGTCCAATGAACGATTTGTAAACTCTGCGCCCGCCCAGGTGGTCGAAATTGAACGAAACAAGAAAAAGGATGCCGAAGCGAAGATCGAGGCGATACAAGCCAGTTTAAAAGCTTTAGGATAGGTTTTAGAGGGTAGAAGGAAGATATAAGTTTCTTCTATCTTCTTTATTCTCTATATCTTTTTTAGAGGGCTAATCAGAAACATGTTCATTGACCAGGTCAATGTATTTCAATTTTGCTTCAAGAACACTTAAACCTTTTACCTGCAGCAGGGCATTTAGTTTAAAGGCGCTTCTCACATCCAGGTCCCCGGAAGGGGTGTAAATTCCACTGGTTTCGGTAGCCTGCTTGTAATAGGCGTAAAACAGCAGCATTATGTCTGGAGGAAACTTCTGGGTAGTCCTGCTGGCTTTTTCGTAGGCTTCTTTAAAGGCGATATCTATTTTTTCGTCTTCGGTCATTTTACATCTTCTTCAGAAATATCAGCGATTATGCTGATTCCTCCTTTTACTTTCTGATTTAATTTCACTTGCACCATTGCTTTCAGCGGAAGGAAAACATCCACACGAGAGCCGAATTTAATGAATCCGCTATCGCTTCCCTGCTCCACCTGGTCTCCAACCTCGGCGTAATTCACGATCCGTTTTGCCATAGCCCCTGCGATCTGTCGATAAAGTATCTCCCCTGCAATCTCATTTTCCACTACTACAGTGGTCCTTTCATTTTCTTCACTCGCTTTGGGATGCCAGGCCACCAGATATTTTCCGGGATGATATTTACTGTATTTCACAGAACCTGAAACTGGATGACGGGTGACGTGAACATTGATAGGGGACATGAATACTGAAATCATAAGGCGCTGGTCCTTGAAGTATTCCCCCTCATAGACTTCTTCAATTACAACTACTTTCCCATCTACGGGAGCTACAATATGAGCATCGTTCTGTTGGGTGTTCCGCTTCGGATTCCTGAAGAACTGGATTATCAGAAGAAAGAGGATCAGGGAGCCCACAAATATCGTAAGCCGGATCCATTCTGTAAAAATAAAGAATTCAGCAGCAAGGTTCACGATGATCAGGAGGATCAAGGCGGTTGCCATTATTCTATAACCTTCTTTATGAAACATATGTCAATAGTTGTAAATACGCAAAAACAAAAGGACTGGCGAAAATGATACTGTCCAGCCTGTCGAAAAGGCCGCCGTGGCCAGGCATCAGTCTTCCGCTGTCTTTGACTCCAGCCTGTCTTTTGAACTTCGATTGGATAAGATCTCCCAGCGTTCCAAAAATAGTCATTATCACTGCAAGTCCCAACCATGCCTTCAGATCCAGCAGCCCGGTCAGAATAAAGGCTGCATAACTGCCAATGATCGTGAAGATAAGGCCCCCCAGGAAGCCTTCAACTGTTTTTTTGGGAGAAAT